>JAFAUV010000003.1 GCA_019243075.1 Bradyrhizobium sp. | reverse complement strand
ATTTGCCAAATTCCATCCCGGCGGCAAATTGGGCGCGATGCTCAAGCACACCTCCGACCTGATGCACACCGGCGAGGCCGTGCCGCTGAAGCCGGTCGGCACCAGAATGTCGGACGCGCTGGTCGAGATGTCGGCCAAGGGCTTTGGCTGCCTCGCCATCGTCGATGCCACAGGCCACATGGCCGGCATCATCACGGACGGCGATCTGCGCCGCCAGATGCGGTCCGACCTGATGGATTCGCACGTCGAGGACATCATGACCCGCTCGCCGAAGGTCATCGACCGCGATTCGCTCGCCAGCGAAGCGCTGGAGCTGCTCAATTCGGCGAAGATCACGACCCTGATCGTGACCGAGGCGAACAAGCCGGTCGGGATCATTCATTTGCACGATCTGCTGCGGGCGGGAGTGGCCTAGCGGGAAACCGCGCCGCCGTCGCCTCCAGCGGCAGCGCGAGCCCGTTCGCCAGATATGACACCGTGCGGTAGAAACCGCCGAGCAGCATGACCTCCAGGATCTGTTCCTCGTCGTAATGCTTCGACAGCGCCGCAAATTCGGCGGCGCTCAGCGTCGCGCGGTGATGCAGCGCATCGACCGCGGCGATCAGCGCCTGCTCCGCTTCCGACCAGCATGGCGCATCGGCTCCCTCGAGCACCGTAGCGCGGACCTGCGCCTCGGTGAGCCCGGCGGCTCCAGCGAAGATCGCGACATGCACGCCCCACTCGTATTCGCAAGCGTTCAGCGCGCAGGTGCGGTCGATGACGATCTCGCGTTGGCGCAACGACAACGGCCCGCGGTCGAGCAGGCTGCTGGTGCGAAACTTGTCCCAGGCACGCGCATGGCCGGCCATGACCCGAAACAGCATCAGCGGTGGCGCGCCGCGCATGACGCGGTCGAACTGCTGCTGGATTTCGGGCGCATAAGGCGGGCGAAGCGGGACGATGCGTGACATGACGGGGCTCCGGGTGCTACACTATCAGTAGCACCATGCTACATATTCCGTAGCATCGCAAGGGAGCTCGCATGCCAAAGCCGCCGGTCAGAACAAGCGCCAAACTCCGCGCCCGCGGCTCGCGCCGGGGCCGGCCGATCATGATGCTGCTCGACCTGTTGGGCCGGCGCTGGACCTTGCGGATATTATGGGAGCTGCGCGACGGGGCCCTGACCTCGCGCGCGCTGCGCGCCGCCTGCGACGAAGCGTCACCCACCGTGCTGAATGAGCGGCTGCAGGAATTACGCGAGGCCGATCTCATCGAGCTGGGTGATGGCGGGTATGGGCTGACGGCGCTCGGCCGCGAGCTCGGCGAGAAATTCATGCCGTTACATCATTTTGCGGAGAAGTGGAGCGGGCGGCAGACCTCGTCATCTCGACCTACGCCGCCGCCACCGTGAGATTGGCGCCATCGGCCTGCACCACCTTCACCCGGCTGCCGGCTGGCGCGTCGGGGCCGGCGACGCGCCAGATGGTGTCGTCGACCCGCACCGTGCCGGAGCCGTCGATGATCGGCTTCTCCAGCGTGAACTCCCGGCCGACGAGAGCGGCGGCGCGCCGGTTGAGATAGGGATTGCTCTTGCTCGCTTCGCGGTTGCTGCGCGAGAGGCGCCGCCACAGCGGCACGGCGGCCACCGCCACCGCCGCGAACAGCAGAAGCTGCGTCTGCCAGGACGGATGCAGCGCGAACGATAGCAAGCCGACAAGGAGGGCGGCGAGACCGAACCAGAACAGGAAGACACCCGGCGCGATCAGCTCCAGCGCCATCAGGATGAAGCCGAAGATCAGCCAGTTCCAGGTGCCCAATGTCGAAAACATCTCGGCCATGACACGTCCTCTATCAAGCTCCCTGCGGCGGCACCGCCGGCGGAGCGGGGCCGGTCGGTGGCACCGAGGTGGCGCGGCGCGCGGCGGCCTGCGCGGACACGGCGCTTTCGCCGAACGTGGCCCTGGCGATCTCCCCGATGCCGGCGAGCGAGCCCAGCATGCTGGTCGCCTCCATCGGCAGCAGGATGATCTTCTGGTTCGGCGCGCCGGCAAACTGCCCGAACGCCTTGATGTATTTGTCGGCGATGAAGTAGTTGAGCGAAGCCACGTCGCCCTTGGCGATCGCGTCCGAGACCATCTGGGTCGCCTTGGCCTCGGCTTCCGCCGAGCGTTCGCGCGCTTCGGCGTCGCGGAAGGCGGCTTCGCGCCGGCCCTCGGCCTGCAGGATCTGGCTCTGCTTGGCGCCCTCGGCGCGCAGGATTTCCGATTGCCGCTGGCCTTCCGCCTGCAAGATGTCGGCGCGCTTGACGCGCTCGGCCTTCATCTGCCGGCCCATCGCTTCCACGAGGTCGGCCGGCGGCACGATATCCTTGATCTCGATGCGATTGACCTTGACGCCCCAGGGCGAGACCGCGGCATCGACCACGCGCAACAACCGCTCGTTGATCTCGTCGCGATGCGACAGCACCTGGTCGAGATCCATCGAGCCCATCACCGAGCGGATGTTGGTCATGGTCAGCACCGTGATCGCCTGCGCGAGATTGGCGACTTCGTAACTCGCCTTGGCGGCGTCGAACACCTGGAAGAAGGCGACGCCGTCGACGGTGACGGTGGCGTTGTCCTTGGTGATCACCTCCTGCTCGGGAATGTCGATCACCTGCTCCATCATGTTGATCTTGCGGCCGACCCGGTCGAAATACGGCACGATCAGGTTGAGCCCTGGCGACAGCGTGTGGGTGTATTTGCCGAACCGTTCGATGGTCCAGTCCCAGCCCTGCGGCACGGTCTTGATGCCGGAGAACAGGGTGGCGATGACAAGCAGGACCAGAACGATCGCGAAGACGTCGAAACCAGACATATTTCCTCCCAGCTTTCCTCCCAGCGCGAGCTCCCGTGGTCGCGCGCCAAATGCCCGCCAGAAACTGCTCGCGACGCCGTTGTTTTGTCGGCGTGCCGGCGGCGTCGGTTCATGTGGCCGTTGTCGCAACAGATCAGGTAGGTATGCGGCCTGAAAGCTGCCAGATGGAAGACATTGCAATAGGCTAAGCGGCTTACCGCCTCTGAGGAAATTGCTTGTTTCAGGTCGCCGCGGTGATGGCTGTCAAGAACGAGTTTGCGGGTGGAGTGCATCGCCTCAGGAAGCCAGCAGCACGGCGGACGGCGCTTGCTCGGAAGCACCACGAGCCAACCGCCATAGCAGACGAGCGCCAAACAGCGGGAGGAGGAACAGCGCAGCGGGAATATGCGCAAAACCCAATGGAAACATCAGAACGGGCAACATCCATATCGCCAGCGATAGAGCGTGGTCGACAGGGGTCTCGTCGGCGCGCTGCCGCAACAGCGCAACCACCCATCCGAACACGACCATGTCGTAGTTCAATATCCAAGGCGAAAACACGAAGGTCGCGGTGACGTAGAGCGCCTGCGAGAGCACCGGGTCCCGCCTGTGCCAGAACGTCCAGACGACGGCGCCAAACGCGCTGGCCGACGCCGCCCCTTGGATGACCCAGGCCCAACCATCCGGCAGACCGATCAGGCGGGCGTTGACAAAGGCGGAGGCAACGATCGGCCAGCCCTTGATTCCGGCGACGTTGATCAGCTCATGCTGTTGCGGCACCACCTTGTGCAAATACTGCATCCAGATATCCGGGCCGAACATCACAGCCGTCGCCGCGACAAGCAGCAGCGTCGTGACGAGCGCCGAGGCAATGACGCGCCAATGTCCCGCCAGCAGCAGCATGACCGGCAGCAACAGCCCGAACTGCGGCTTGATCGTCAGGATGCCGAACAGGATTCCAGCGATGATCGGTCGGCGATCGATATTCGCCAGTCCGCCGATCAAAAGCGCCGCGGTCAAAAATCCGTTTTGGCCCAGGAACACGTTCACCGCGACGGCCGGCGCGACGGCGAGAAACAACCAGTATCTGCGGTCGACGCCGGCGGCGACCGCCGTCCACACATAGAGGCCGAGCCCGGCGACGCACCACACCACGTAGGAGGGCAAAAACGGCAGCAGGCCGAACGGCCAGATGAAAAACAGAAGGTGCGGCGGATAGGACCAATATAAGGGGGCAAGATCGCGGATGCCGGTCACCGTCGCCACCGCAGCCCTGTAGACGTCGGAATCGAACCAGGCCGCCGGCCCGCCCGCAAACGCCGAGCGGCCGCCCATCCAGGTGTTGAGAAAATCCCGCCCGACCGGAAATCCGCCGGGATCGAGTATGAAATCCGGAAACGACTGGGCCGCGGCCAGTTTGAAGTCCCAGGCGACGATGGCGAACAGGATCGCCGCGGCCAGCGCAGCGAACACGGCATAAGGCCTCTCAAATGGCGAAGCGGCTGCCCGGACCGAATTTGTCATGGCCCGATCGTAGCGTCACAGGCGTAAAGGCTCGGTTCACGGCGGCTTTCAGTCTTCTCTAAATCCATCCCTGCAACTCGCGCAGCACGAGGGCACGGATAACATTCATGCCGTCGTCGCTGTCGTTGAGACATGGGATTGCGGAAAACGCCTCGCCGCCATTGTGCCGGAAAATGTCGGCGTTCTCCTGCGCGACCTCCTCCAGCGTCTCCAGGCAGTCCGCGGCAAAGCCGGGCATGACCACGGCGACGCGCTTGACGCCGTTCTTGGCCAGTTGCTCGATGGTCTTGTCGGTGTAGGGCTGCAGCCACTCGGCATTGCCAAAACGCGACTGGAAGGTCAGCAACAGCTTTGAGGCCTCGAGCCCGAGCCGCGCGCGAAGAGCATCCACCGTCGCGATGCATTGGGCCTGATAGGGATCGCCCCGGTCCACATAATCCTTCGGCATGCCGTGAAAGGATGCCACAATCAATTCCGGCTGGTAGGACAGCGTGGCCAGATGCGCCTCGATCGATGTGGCGACCGCCTCGATATACTCCGGCGTGTCATAATAAGGAGGTGTCACCCGCAGGGTCGGCTGCGCCCGCATCGAGCCCAGCACGCGGAACGCCGCGTCGCAGACCGTGGCCGAGGTCGCGGCCGAATATTGCGGATAGAGCGGCACCACCAACAGCCGCTCGCAACCGCGCTTCACCAGCGCCTCGATGCCGGCCTTGATCGACGGATTGCCATAGCGCATCGCCCAGTCGACCTCGACATGGTCGTGACCGGCGACGCCGCGCGCGAGCTTCTCGGCCTGGGCCCGCGTGATCGTTTTGAGCGGCGATTCATCGCGCTCATGGTTCCAGATCTTCCGGTAATCGCGCGCCTTGCTGCGCGGACGGGTGCGCAGGATGATGCCGTTGAGGATCAGCTTCCAGAGGAGGCCCTGGTCCTCGATCACACGCGGATCGGAGAGAAATTCCTTCAGGTAGACCCGCACGCCCTTGGCATCGGCGGTGTCGGGCGTGCCGAGATTGACCAGCAGCACGCCGACATGCGGCAGCCTTGCGGCGAGGGCCGGCTTGGCATTTTCAATGGGAACGACGGTGGTCATGTTCCGATCCGCTTGGCGCGGCCTCTCCTGCTTGTCAAGAAGGCCGCGGTTTCGATAGTGTCTGGCGCGATTGCGCGGGGGAGACGCATGACGGTCGCTGAATACTGCATCTTTGGGGTGGTGGCGCTCTATTTGTTGACGATCGTGCCGATCAAATGGATCGGGTTTCGGCAATATGACAATTCCATGCCACGCGACCCTGCCTTTTACCGGGATGCCATCCGCGCCCGCGCGCTGGGTGCCCACCAGAACGGCATCGAGGCCTTTCCGTTCTTTGCCGCGGCCGTCCTGCTCGCCGAATTCCGCGCCGCGCCGCAGAATTTGATCAACGAGCTTGCGGTGCTGTTTCTCATCGTGCGCGTCGCCTATGTCCTGACCTATATCGGCAACCGCCCGCGGCTGCGGTCTATCCTCTGGAACGTCGGCTTCATCATCAACATCGCGATCTTCTTCCTGCCGCTGATCCGTAAGCTGTGGGTCGTGTAGGAAAGACCCAACAGACGACGCGCCTTCGCGTTCCCGCGGCACCAGATGCCCGAGTGATGCGTGAAGCGCGACCCTCACCTAGGAGAGGGCGCAGGGAATGCCGGATGCTCGATCGCACCCGCAGCCTTGCGTGCGGTGAAGAAAGCACGCAAGCAAGTCACCACAGGTACGCCGAAACATTCCGGCATTCCCTGCGCGATGGTGTTAACGCCTATAGCGCGCTCTCCCCGGGGTGCCGGGCTTTCTAGCCCCCGTCGCCTTGCGAAACGTCCCGCAAAGCTTGATCTCAGCGTCGGGAGATCAGGACCACACGCCTTGGCCGTCCGCGCTTCACGCCGCTCGTCCGGCGAGGTGAATCGCGTCCACCGCATCCCGATCCAACACCCGTGACGATGCGCAGCGCCCCTCCGGCGAATCAGGATGGGCGGAGATAAGCACATTTTTCGGAAAAACGGAAGATGAAATTTGTGGCGTCGGCGCGGAAACGGCAAGCGGATGGAGGCTGCTCAGCATCGAGGATTGGCGCCGGCTCATCGCGCGCGAGGCTGTGAACGCTGCTATTTCAACATCGTTGAAACGTTGTCCTTCGTCACAAGGTCAAGGCCAGTGTAGATGATCTCCGGCACTTTTTGGCCCTTCTTGATGGCAAGCAAGGTATCCATCGATTTCTCGCCCATCTCGAACGGACGCTGGCCGACCAGCGCATTGGCATAACCCTCGTGCAGCAGCTCGAGCTGCATCCTCAGCGTGTCGGCCACGATGAGCGTGAACTTGCCTGCGTCGATGTCCTTCTTGCTCTTGTTGGCAAACGCCTTGAAGCCTTCCGGCGCGAACATCGGCCAACCGCCGACCGGGATGATGGCCGCGAGATCAGGGGTGGCGGTGCGCAGATCCGTCATCTGCTGCACGCCAAGCGCGGGATCGTCATTGCAGAAGGTCGGCGAGCCCGGCACTTCGGTCCACTTCGAACCCTTGAGCGCTTCGCGGACGCCATCGACGCGTTCAGCCAGATTCTGCGCGCCAGGCCCACCGGAGATCATGGCGTATTTGCCGCCGTCGGGGCGGAGCTTCAGCAATTGCTTGCCAAGGGCCATGCCGAACTCCTTGTTGTTGGTGCCGATATAGGCAATCCGCTTCGAGCCCGGCGCGTCCGCGTCAAAGGTGATGACCGCAATTCCGGCAGCGGTCGCCGCCTCGATCGATTTGGTCATCGCGGCAACGTCGGCGACCGAGATGGCAAGGCCGTCCACCTTCTGGGTGATGAAATCCTGGATGATCTGCGCTTGCGTCGCCGGCTCGTGCTCGACGGGCCCTTTATAGATGCATTCGATGTTGCCGAGCTCCTTGGCACGCTTCTCGCAGCCGTCGCGCGCGAAGTCGAAGAACGGATTGTTCATCGCCTTGGGCACGATCACGAATTTGTAGCTCTGGGCGAACGACGGCGTGGCCAGCAGGGCGACAGCCATGCCGGCGAGAACGAGCTTCCTCATTGCTTCCCTCCACATTTTACTGCCTATCTTGAAATCAGCGGCTTGGGGAGGCGGATAGGCGATCATTTTTATCCTCCCGGAAGAACCGTTTCAGCCCAGGCGCGACCGGATGCGATCGATCAGCACTGCCACGATGATGATCACGCCCACCAGAGCCTGCTGCCAATAGGAATTGACCTGCGCGAGCACGAGGCCATTGCGGATCACCTCGAGCAGCATGCAGCCGACGATGGCGCCGAGCGGGCCGCCGATGCCGCCGGCGAGATTGGCACCGCCGATGACGGCGGCCGCGATGACGTTGAGCTCATAGGACGTCGCCATGTTCGCGGGCGCCGATCCCAGCCAGCCGGAGACGATGATACCCTGCAGACCCGCCGCGAGCGCGCAGATCACGTAAACCTCGATCTTCACCCGCACGACCGGGATGCCGGTCAGCGCCGCCGCCCGCTCATTGCCGCCGAGGGCGAAGACGTGGCGGCCGAAACCCGTGTGGTGCAGCACCACCGCCATCGCCACGCCGAGAACCACGAGATAGATGAAGGGCGCCGGCATGCCGAACACGATGCCTGACGTCAGCGCATAGAAATAATCCGCTTCGGGACCGCCGGGGAAACTGCCGCGGCCGTTGGTGACGACATAGCCGAGGCCTCTGACGATCGAGAGCATGCCGAGCGTCGTGACGAAGGGTGACAGCTCGAGCACCGCGATGCAGAAGCCGTTGACAAGGCCGACGACCAGCGCGACGCCGAGCCCCGCCAGGACCGAGACGAGCAGGATCGCACCGGGCACACTGGCAATTACGGTCTTGCCGTCGGCCGCCAGATGCACGAACCACTCCGCGCCCGCCATGCCCGGCGTCGAGAGATGCGTCATGATCATCGAGGTGATGATCGCTGAAAAGCACATCATCGAGCCGACCGAAAGGTCGATGCCGCCGGTGATGATGACGAGGGTCACGCCGAGCGTGGCGATGGCGATGAACGAAAAGTTCTTCGCAACGTTCTGCATGTTGCCTTCGGTGAGGAAATAGGGGCTGGCGAAGTGCATCACCACGAACAGCGCCACAAGAGCGAGCAGGACGTAGCCGGTCTGCGAGGCAAAGATGCCACTCCGCCACCATCTGGCTTTGCCGATATTGGTGAAGATGATCGGAGATTCCAGCGGCGTGGCCATCACGCGGCCTCCTTCGCGCCGGTGATGAGAGAGGTGACCTCCTCGGGGCTGGTGTCGCCGATGGCCTTGTCGGCGCGTTTCTCCCCACGGCGCA
>JAFAUV010000185.1 GCA_019243075.1 Bradyrhizobium sp. | reverse complement strand
GCTGGAGTTCTGGGACCGGCTCGGTGTCGGCGACCGCATGGTCGACAAGGGCGTGGTGTGGAGCGTAGGCAAGATCTTTCATGGCGCCTCGCAGCTCTATCAATTCGATCTCCTGCCGGAACCGGGTCACAAGCGCCCGGCCTTCATCAACCTGCAGCAGTTTCATGCCGAGGCTTATCTGGTCGACCGCGTCCGTGAGTTGCCTGCGATCGATCTGCGCTGGCGCAACAAGGCAACCGCACTGGAACTGCGAAACGACATGGTTGCGCTGACGGTGACGACTCCGGATGGTCCCTACAGGATCAACGCCGCTTACGTGATCGCTTGCGACGGCGCGCGCTCGTCGCTGCGGCGGATGGTCGGCGCGGAATTTTCCGGCCAGGTGTTCGAGGACCAGTTCCTGATTGCCGACGTCAGGATGACCGCGGCATTTCCGACCGAGCGCTGGTTCTGGTTCGATCCGCCGTTCCATGCCGGGCGCTCGGCGCTCCTGCACAGGCAGCCCGACGATATCTGGCGCATCGACCTGCAGCTCGGCCGCGAGGCCGATCCCGCCCTCGAGAAGCAGCCACAGAATGTGCGGCCGCGGATCGCGCGCATGCTCGGCCACGACAAGTTCGATTTCGAATGGATATCGCTCTACAAATTCCAGTGCCGCCGCATGGACAGCTTTGTCCATGGCCGGGTGATCTTTGCCGGCGATGCAGCCCATCAGGTCTCGCCGTTCGGCGCGCGGGGCGCCAATTCGGGGCTGGAAGACGCGGAAAATCTGTCCTGGAAGCTCGATCGCGTGCTGCGCGGGACATCGCCGGCAAGTCTGCTTGACAGCTATCACATCGAGCGCAGCGCCGCTGCCGATGAGAACATCCGCGAGTCCACGCGGTCGACCGATTTCATGGCACCCTCTTCACGGCAGGAGGAGCGGCTGCGCCAGGCGGTGCTGTCGCTTGCGAAAGAAACCGAGTTCGGCAAACGCATGGTCAACGGCGGCAGGCTGTCGGTGCCATCGGTCTACGAATCTCCGCTGTCGACGGCGGACCGCGACGCGTGGCGGGCCGGGGCTCGGCCGGGCGCGTCGATGCCGGACGCACCGATGGCGGACCGCTCGGGCCGTGCAAAATTCCTGACCGAGGCGTTTGCCGAACAGGGTGCACGGTTCACGCTGCTCGAGTTCGGCAACGGTGCCCTTGCGGAGGCGCGTGAGCTAGTCGGCGCGGTTCGGGTCGGCGGCGACGGCGGGCTCGTCGACGTGGAGGGTCTTGCCGCCTCGCGCTATGACGCCGAGCCCGGCAATGCCTATCTGCTGCGTCCCGATGGTTATGTAGCCGCGCGGTTCCGCCATCCCACGCGCGTTGCGCTCGATGCGGCGCTCGCCCGCGCCACCGGCTTGAACTGAGGGTTGAGATGGCGCTGTCCACCAGCTCGAATTTCGCACAGCCCGATGACGCCTTCCGCGCCGTCGTGGAAGCGCATCGTGGCCTCAGCGAGGCCGAGAGCGCGGATTTGGATGCAACGCTGGTCCTGATCCTTGCCAACCACATCGGCGACATCGAGGTGTTGCGCGAGGCGATTACGCTCGCCAGACGCCGCATGCTGGATGCGAGCCGGCAGCAACAACAGCAACAACAGCAACAATGAACGAGGGGAGCTGAATTGATGGCCAAGGGTTTTGCGTCCACCACCGACCTCTCCGAGAAGAAGGTCACGTTCTCCGAGATCGGCACCGATCTCTACGCCTTCACCGCCGAGGGCGATCCCAACACCGCCGTCATCGTGGGCGAGGACGGCTGTCTCGTGTTCGACGCGCAGGCAACGCCGGCAATGGCGAACAAGGTGATCGAGCGCGTGAGGGCCGTCACCGACAAGCCGATCAAATATGTCGTGCTGTCGCATTATCACGCGGTGCGCGTGCTGGGCGCTTCGGCCTACAAGGCGCAGGCGATCATCGCTTCGGAAGAAACGCGGCGGCTCGTTGCCGAGCGCGGCCAGCAGGATTGGGATTCCGAATATGGCCGTTTCCCGCGGCTGTTCCAGGATGCCCAAAGCATTCCCGGCCTGACCTGGCCGACGCTGACCTTCGAAGGCGAGATGTCGATCTATCTGGGAAAACGCGAGGTGCGCCTGATGCAACTCGGGGCGGGACATACCTCGGGCGATATCGTCGCCTGGGTGCCGGATGCGCAGGTGATGTTCTCCGGCGACCTCATTGAATATCACTCGGCCTGCTATTGCGGCGACGCTCATTTGCGCGAATGGCCGATGACGCTGAACGAGATCCGCGCCTTCAATCCGAAGGCGATCGCGCCGGGCCGCGGCGATGCGCTCAACGGGCTCGAGACCGGGCGCGACGCGATCGCGATGACGCGCGATTTCGTCACCACCCTCTATGGCGCGGCCGAAACCGCCGTCGCCAGGGGCCGCGGCCTCAAGGAGACGATGGCGATGGCGCGCGAGGTGATGGATCCGAAATTTTCCAGCTTCGCGATCTACGAGCACTGCCTGCCGTTCAACGTCTCGCGGGCTTACGACGAGGCCTCGGGGATCGACGATCCGGTGATCTGGACCGACAAGCGCGACCAGGAAATGTGGGCCGCCCTGCAAGGAGGAGGATAGACAATGAATATCAACACCTCGCCTGATCAAATCGTCGGAAGCACCGCGCAGGTGACGCCGGGCTACATGTCCGGCTTCGGCAACAGCTTTGAGACGGAGTCGCTGCCCGGCGCACTGCCGATCGGCCGCAATTCGCCGCAGCGTTGCGCGTATGGGCTTTATGCCGAGCAGCTTTCCGGCTCGCCCTTCACCGCGCCGCGCGGCACCAATGAGCGCTCCTGGCTCTACCGCATCCGTCCGTCGGTGAAACATTCCGGCCGTTTCCGCAAGCTCGATGCCGCGTTGTGGCGCTCGGCGCCGTGCCATGAACATGATCTGCCGATCGCGCAACTGCGCTGGGACCCGACGCCGCTGCCGAAGGAGGAACTGACCTTCCTGCAGGGCGTGCGCACGATGACCACGGCCGGCGACGTCAACGCCCAGGCCGGCATGGCCGCACATGTGTATCTGATCACGAAATCGATGGTGGACCAGCATTTCTACAATGCCGACGGCGAGATGATGTTCGTGGCGCAGCAGGGTAATCTGCGCTTCGTCACTGAATTCGGCCGCATCGATATCGAGCCCGGCGAGATCGCGGTGATCCCGCGCGGCGTGAAGTTTCGCGTCGAGATTCCGTCCGGTCCGGCGCGCGGCTATCTCTGCGAGAATTACGGCGGCGCCTTCACGTTGCCGGAGCGCGGTCCGATCGGCGCCAATTGTCTTGCGAACGCGCGTGACTTCCTCACTCCGGTCGCAGCCTACGAGGACAAGGACACCTCGAGCGAGCTCTATGTGAAATGGGGCGGCTCGCTGTTCGTCGCCGAGCTGCCGCATTCGCCGATCGATGTCGTTGCCTGGCACGGCAACTACGCGCCCTATAAATACGACCTGCGCCACTTCTCGCCGGTCGGCGCGATCTCCTTCGATCACCCGGATCCGTCGATCTTCACCGTGCTGACCTCGCCGTCGGAGACAGCGGGCACGGCGAACATCGATTTCGTGATCTTCCCGGAGCGCTGGGCGGTCGCCGAGAATACATTCCGTCCGCCCTGGTACCACATGAACATCATGAGCGAGTTCATGGGCCTGATCTACGGCGTCTATGATGCCAAGCCGGAGGGCTTTGTCCCGGGTGGCATGTCCTTGCACAATTGCATGCTGCCGCACGGCCCGGACCGCCAGGCGTTCGATCACGCTTCGAACGGCGAGCTGAAGCCGGTGAAGCTCGCCGGCACGCTTGCTTTCATGTTCGAGACGCGCTTTCCGCAACGGGTCACGCATTACGCCGCGACGTCGGCGACGCTGCAGGACGATTATGCGGATTGCTGGAAGGGGCTGGAAAAGCGCTTCGATCCGAAAAAGCCGTAAATTTTGCAGCCCGTCATCGCTCTCGAGATGGATGGCCGGGTCAAGCCCCGGCCATGACGATGTTTAGCCGGAGAAACGCCTTTGCCCCACCCCAACGATCCCAAGCTCCGCTCCTTCATCCCCGTCGATCCCTCGTCCGACTTCCCGATCCAGAACCTGCCCTACGGCGTGTTCTCCGCCCGCGGCCGCACCCCGCGGGTCGGGGTCGCGATCGGCGACTACGTGCTCGATCTCTGCGAGCTCGAGCAGGACGGCCGCTTCGCTTTTGCCGAGATCGGCGTGTTCTCGCAAGCCTCGCTCAATCCGTTCATGGCGCTGGGGCCGAAGATGTGGTCGAAGACGCGGGCGCGGATCAGCGAGTTGTTGCGCTACGATCACCCGGAGCTGCGCGACGATGAGGGGCTGCGCAAGCTCGTGCTGGTGCCGATCGGCGAGGTGAAGCTGCACATGCCGTTCGCGGTTTCCGGCTATACCGATTTCTATTCGTCGAAGGAGCACGCCACCAATGTCGGCGTGATGTTCCGCGGCAAGGACAATGCGCTGCAGCCGAACTGGCTGCACATGCCGATCGGCTATAACGGCCGGGCCTCGACCGTGGTGGTGAGCGGCACCAGGGTGAAACGCCCGCGCGGACAGCTGAAGCCGCCGAGCGCCGAAGCCCCACACTTCGGGCCCTGCAAGCGGCTCGACTTCGAGCTGGAGATGGGCGTCGTGGTCGGGCAGGCGTCGAAAATGGGCGAGATGCTCAGCGAGCAGCAGGCCGAGGAGATGATCTTCGGCTTCGTGATCCTCAACGATTGGAGCGCGCGCGACATCCAGCAATGGGAATATGTGCCGCTCGGCCCGTTCCAGGCCAAGGCGTTCGCGACCTCGATCAGTCCGTGGGTGGTGACGCGCGAGGCGCTGGAGCCGTTCCGCCTGCACGGACCGGCGCAGCAGCCGGAGCCGCTGGCTTATCTGCGCCAGGCGCAGCCGAACAATTACGCCATGGAGCTGGATGTGTCCCTGCGCGCATCGCAGATGAATGCGGCGCAGACGATCTGCCGCACCAATTTCAAATACATGTATTGGTCGTCGGTGCAGCAGCTGGTGCATCACGCTTCATCGGGCTGCGCCATGAATGTCGGCGATCTCCTCGGCAGCGGCACCATCTCGGGCCCGGAGAAACATCAGCGCGGCAGTCTGCTGGAGATCAGCTGGAACGGCAGCGAGCCGGTTACGCTCGATGGCGGCGTCACACGCACGTTCCTCGAAGACGGCGACTCTTTGGTGATGCGCGGCTGGTGCCAGGGCGACGGCTATCGCGTCGGCTTCGGCGAGGTCGAGGGGACGATTGTAAAGGCGGAGTGACCGCGAAGCAGTCATTCCGGGATGGTCCGAAGGACCAGACCCGGAATCTCGAGGTTCCGGGTTCGCTCGTTTCACTCGCGCCCCGGAACGACGACTTAAGGATTCACCTCTCCTCCGGCCTTACATCCCTTACCCTCGCACAATGCGCCGCCACATCTTCGCGGCTGTACTTCAAATGCACGCGCTTGTCCGATGGCGCGTGCTTCGCCACGCACACGCCCGGCCGCCATTCCTTCGAGGGGCGGATCGGTCGCGGCACGAAACCGCCGCCGCAATTCGGGCAGACGTTATGCAGCTTGGTCTCGACGCATTCTGCGCAGAACGTGCATTCATAGGAGCAGATCCGCGCATCCGTCGCCGACGGCGGCAGGTCCTTGTCGCAATATTCGCAGTTCGGTCGCAGCTGCAGCGCCATGGGTCGCTCCTCTCGCGATGCCATCATCGCAAAGGCTGCCGCGAAAGCGAATGGCGAATTTCCCTCGATTTGCGCCACGAACTCCGCTCTTCTCCCTCTCCCCGTTCTTACGGGGAGAGGGTTGGGGTGAGGGGCGGCCACATCATGACCCGTGGTTTGCCCGTCACCCGACGCTTCGCGTCGACCTCTCCCCGTAAGAACGGGGAGAGGTTAAGAAGGAGCACGCGCGCGCAGCGGCA
>JAFAUV010000098.1 GCA_019243075.1 Bradyrhizobium sp. | reverse complement strand
ACGGCAGTACGTTCTTCAGTCCCGCGACCTTGATGATGTCGGGCGCGTGGCCGCCGCCGGCGCCCTCGGTGTGGAAGGCGTGGATGGTGCGGCCCTTGAAGGCTTTGATGGTGTCCTCGACAAAGCCGGATTCGTTCAGCGTGTCGGTGTGGATCATCACCTGAATGTCGTGATCGTCGGCTACCGACAGGCAGTTGTCGATCGCCGCCGGCGTGGTGCCCCAGTCCTCGTGCAGCTTCAACGCACAGGCGCCAGCGGTGATCATCTCGACGAGCGCGGCCGGCCGCGAGGCGTTGCCCTTGCCGGAGATGCCGAGATTGACCGGGAACGCGTCGAACGACTGGATCATCCGCGCCATGTGCCATGGGCCGGGCGTGCAGGTGGTGGCGTAGGTGCCGTGCGAGGGGCCGGTGCCGCCGCCGAGCAACGAGGTGACGCCAGACATCAGCGCATGCTCGATCTGCTGCGGACAGATGAAATGGATGTGGCTGTCGAAGCCGCCGGCGGTGAGGATTTTGCCCTCGCCCGCGATCACGTCGGTGCCCGGTCCAATGACAATGCTGACGCCTGGCTGAATGTCGGGATTGCCGGCCTTGCCGATCGCGCTGATAAAACCTTCCTTGATCGCGACATCGGCTTTGACGATGCCCCAGTGATCGACGATCAGCGCATTGGTGATGACGGTATCGGCCGCGCCCTGCTTGTTGGTGGCCTGTGATTGTCCCATGCCGTCGCGGATCACCTTCCCGCCGCCGAACTTCACCTCCTCGCCATAGATGGTGAAATCCTTCTCCACCTCAATGATGAGATCGGTGTCGGCCAGACGCACCCTGTCGCCGGTGGTGGGCCCGAACATGTCGGCATAGACGGAACGCTTGATTTTGACGGACATGCAGGCCCCCAGTAGGACAATTCAGATGCGAGTGTCGGCGGATGTTGTCAAAGCACGCTCTGGGCGTTGGCGACCGCTTCGTCGAACAGGCTGTCAAGTGCTGCGCTGACACCGCGGCAGCTCGCCACCACCTTCGCGGCCCAGGCGACATAATCGGCGAGTTCCTCGCGCTGCTCTCGCGTCGGGGATGGAAAAATGCGGGCACGGACGTTGCTGATCTTGTCGGCGGTCTTGATCAGCTTGGCTCCGGGCGATTTCGCGGGCGCATCCTCGATCTGCTTTTGCCGGCGTTCACGCTTGGACAGTTTCATGTCATCGGTGCATTCCTCGACGAGGCCGGCGACGCGCGGGCCAAAACGCAGCGAGAGCTCGTCGAATGCGGTTTCGGTATCTTCCAGCGTGTCGTGCAGCCACCCAGCGGCCACCAGTTCGGCGTCCTCGCCGTTCGTTGCAGACGAGAGCAGGTTCGCGACCTCCGCAAGATGATTGATATAAGGCTCGTCGCCGCGTCCCTTGCGCTGCTGACCGAGATGCCGCCGCGCGGCAAGCTCGGCCGCTTCCGAGACGAGGCGGATTCCGGTAAGCATGGCTCACAATTTCCCCATCACGTCGCCACGGAAGCCGTAGATGGTCTTCTTGCCCGCGAGTGCGACGAGCTGAACGTCGCGGGTCTGGCCGGGCTCGAAACGCACCGCGGTGCCGGCGGCGATATCGAGGCGCATGCCGCGGGCTTTTTTGCGGTCGAATTTCAGCGCCGGGTTGGTCTCGAAGAAATGGTAGTGCGAGCCGACCTGGATCGGCCGGTCGCCGCTATTGGCGACTGTGACCGTCACTGTCTTGCGGCCGGCATTGAGCTCGATCTCGCCATCCTGGATGAATAGTTCGCCGGGGATCATGTCGCGCTCCTACCGAATCGGCTCATGCACCGTGACGAGCTTGGTCCCGTCCGGGAATGTGGCTTCCACCTGGATGTCGTGGATCATGTCGGGGATGCCATCCATCACCTGCGCGCGGGTCAGCACCTGCGCGCCGGCCTGCATCAGCTCGGCGACGGTACGACCGTCGCGCGCGCCCTCGACGATGAAATCGGAGATGATGGCGATCGCCTCCGGATGGTTGAGCTTGACGCCGCGCTCTAGCCGCCGCCGCGCCACCAGGGCCGCCATCGAAATCAGAAGCTTGTCCTTTTCGCGGGGAGACAGGTTCATGCGGGATCTCTGCTTTTCGCCATTTTAGTTGCCGGAACTCTAGTTGAGCCATAGCCGCGGCAAGGCCCGTCCCGCGGCGCGTCGTAGCACCGCCATCATGTCGGCGCGCAGCCGCGCGGCATCTTGGGCACAGAAGCGCGCCATTGCAAATCCATTCCACGCCGAGAGCCCGACTTCGCCGCCGAACATCTCCGAGGCCGTCCTGATCCGCTCCACCAGTGCCTGGTCGCCCGGCACGATCAACGCGGTCCCAATCGCGACGCCGCCTCTGGCGACGGCGGGCCTTGCGAGCTTTGCGCCGATATCGCCGTCGAGCCGCACGGTTTCGGCGAACACCAGCCTGCCTGCGCGCCTGACGCGCCAGCGGTCCGCAAACTCGCCATGCCGCATGGTCTCGCCCATGGCCGAGCGGCCGAATACGACGATCTCGCCAAGCAGGAGCGAGGCGGTCTCGGCGAGATCGATATCGATCCGCCGCGCGAGGCGCGCGCGGTCGAACAGGATGGTCTCTTGCGGCAGCCAGGCGAGATGCGCGTCGTGGGCGGCGGCAAGCGAGATATTCACCTCGGCCGCCTTGCCGGTGGCGCGGTAGATCTTTTCGGCCGCCGCCGTGGTCAGCGTCAGCCGTGCATCCTCGCCGGCCGCGATCTCGATATCGAAACGATCGCCGCCGGCAACTCCGCCGGCCGTGTTGACGAAGACCGCCGACAGTCCCTCGTCCTCGGGAGAGGGAAAGCGCACGCGCAGCGAGCCGGATTCGTGCAAATCACCGCGGCGGGTGACGCCTTCGGCGGCGTGCACGGCAAATCTCACCGCGCCTCGCGCGCGGTTGGCCGCAAGGATCGCGGGAGCTGCACTTGCGAATTCGCCACGCATGGTTTTCCGCGTCCCCGCGGCCGCGCCGCGAACTATAGCGCCATCTGGCGGCTGATCTCGCTCGGATCGAGGTTGGCGCGGTCGCAGGAATATTTGACCGCGCCCCGGTCCATGACCGCGAAATTGTCGCCGAGCTCGCAGGCAAAGTCGAGATATTGTTCTACCAGCACGATCGCGATGTTGCCGAGGTTGCGCAGGTAGGAGATGGCGCGACCGATGTCCTTGATGATCGAGGGCTGGATGCCCTCCGTCGGCTCGTCGAGCAGGAGCAGTTTGGGCCGCATCACCAGCGCGCGGCCGATCGCGAGTTGCTGCTGCTGGCCGCCGGAGAGATCGCCGCCGCGGCGGCCGAGCATCGACTGCAGCACCGGAAACAGCGAGAACACGTCATCGGGAATGTGGCGGTCCTCGCGCTTGAGCGGACCAAAGCCGGTCTTGAGGTTTTCCTCCACCGTCAGCAACGGGAAAATCTCTCGCCCCTGCGGCACCAGGCCGATCCCGCGACGTGCGCGTTCATACGGCCTCAGGCCGGTGATATCGGCTCCGTCGAACCGGATCGAGCCGGAGGCGATCGGATATTGGCCGACCAGCGAGCGCAGCAGCGACGTCTTGCCGACGCCGTTGCGGCCGAGCACGCAGGTGACCTTGCCCGGCTCGGCCGAGATCGAGACGCCGCGCAGGGCCTGTGCCGCGCCGTAGAAGAGATTGATGTCCTTCACCTCCAGCATCGGCGACCTCCGTCCGCGACGGCGCGAATGGCGAAAAGCGAATGGCGGATGGACCATATTGCCGCGTTCATGATTCCTGCACTTCCCTATTCGGTACTCGCCACTCGCTATTCGCAAACATGCCTATCGACCGAGATAAACCTCGATCACCCGCTCGTTCGACGACACCTGGTCGATGGTGCCTTCCGCGAGCACGGTGCCCTCGTGCAGGCAGGTGACCTTGACGCCGAGTTCGCGCACGAAGGTCATGTCGTGCTCGACCACCATGACGGTATGGTTCTTGTTGATCTGCTTCAGAAGCTCCGCGGTCAGATGCGTCTCGACGTCGGTCATGCCAGCGACCGGCTCGTCGACGAGGAGCAGCTTCGGGTCCTGCGCCAGCAACATGCCGATCTCGAGCCATTGCTTCTGGCCGTGCGAGAGGCTGCCGGCGAGACGGTTGCGCGCATCCGTCAGGCGAATGGTTTCCAGCACCTTCTCGATGCGCTCGGTCTCGCTTCTGCTCTCGCGCCAGAACAGGGTGGCCCGGACGGAATGATCGACATTGAGCGCGAGCAGGAGATTGTCCTCGACCGTCTGGCTTTCGAACACCGTCGGCTTCTGGAATTTGCGGCCGATGCCGAGTTCGGCGATACCGGTCTCGTCGAGCCGGGTCAGGTCCGTGATGCCGTCGAACAGCACCGTCCCCTGGTCGGGCCTGGTCTTGCCGGTAATGATGTCCATCATCGTGGTCTTGCCGGCGCCATTGGGGCCGATGATGGCGCGCATCTCGCCGGGTGCGAGCGTCAGCGAGAGATTGTTGATGGCGTGGAAGCCGTCGAAGGAGACGTGCACGCCATCAAGATAGAGCAGCGCGGAGGTCGCGCGGTCATCCATGACGTTCATGTGCTCACTCCGCCATCTTGGGTTCGCTGACGCCGTCTTCGCGCGCCGCGCTCGCGGCGGCGGCCGCGACCTGCCGCGCCTTGAGCGGCTGCCGCCAGCCGTTGAAGGTGCCGACGATGCCCTTCGGCAGGAGCAGCGTCACCAGAATGAACATTGCGCCCAGCATGAACAACCAATAGGGCGCGAGCGGGCCCGAGGTGAAGAAGGTCTTGGCGTAATTGACGACAATGGCACCCAGTGCCGCACCGACCAGCGTGCCGCGGCCGCCGACAGCGACCCAGATCACCGCCTCGATCGAATTGCCGGGCGCAAATTCGCTCGGATTGATGATGCCGACCTGCGGCACATAGAGCGCGCCGGCGACACCTGCCATGCAGGCCGAGAGCGTGAACACGAACAGCTTGTAGGACTCGACGCGGTAGCCGATGAACCGCGTGCGCGATTCGGCGTCGCGGATCGCGATCAATACCTTGCCGAGCTTCGAGGTGACCACCGCGCGGCAGATGATGAAGGCGATGATCAATGTCAGGCAGGTCAGCGCAAACAGCGCAGCACGCGTACCCTCGGCCTGCACGTTGAAGCCGAGGATGTCCTTGAAGTCGGTCAGGCCGTTGTTGCCGCCGAAGCCGAAATCATTGCGGAA
>JAFAUV010000147.1 GCA_019243075.1 Bradyrhizobium sp. | reverse complement strand
CCGCAATATGCTTCCGGCGACACCATGACGGTGTCGGTGAATGCGCGCACCGCCGGCAGGCTCACCGTCAACGTGCTCGGCGATCGGCTGCTGACGACGCAGAGCCTCGAGGTCAAGGAAGGCACCTCGCAGGTCAGGATCCCCGTCGGCAAGGATTGGGGCACCGGCGCCTATGTGGTGGCGACGCTGCGCCGTCCGCTGGAGGTGGCCGCGCAGCGCATGCCGGGCCGCTCGATCGGGCTGAAATGGTTCGGCATCGACAAGCAGAGCCGCACGCTCCAGGTCAAGCTGACGCCGCCGGCGTTGATCCGGCCGAACGCGATGCTGAAGATCCCGGTGAAGCTCGACGGCCTCAATCCGGGCGAGGACGCGAAAATCGTCATCGCTGCGGTCGATGTCGGCATCCTCAACCTCACCAACTACAAGCCGCCTGCGCCGGATGATTATTATCTCGGCCAGCGCCAGCTCACCGCCGAAATCCGCGACCTCTATGGCCAGTTGATCGACGGCATGCAGGGGACGCGCGGCCAGATCAGGACCGGGGGCGATGCCGGCGCCGAG
Source organism: Bradyrhizobium sp. (assembly GCA_019243075.1). GTDB lineage: Bacteria > Pseudomonadota > Alphaproteobacteria > Rhizobiales > Xanthobacteraceae > Bradyrhizobium. The sequence continues at coordinate 10,414 of JAFAUV010000147.1, read as the reverse complement.
CTGCAGGGCTCGCCGCCGACGCAAAAGCCGCTGGCGCTTTATTCCGGCATCGTCACGGTCGCTGCCGACGGCACCGCGGAGGTCGACTTCGACATTCCGGACTTCGCGGGAACGGCGCGCGTGATGGCGGTGGCGTGGAGCGCGACGAAACTCGGCCGTGCCGCGGCTGACGTCACCGTGCGCGATCCGGTGGTGCTGACCGCGACCCTGCCGCGTTTCCTGCTCACCGGCGACCGCGGCACCATGAGCATGGACCTCGACAATGTCGAAGGCCCCGCCGGCGATTACGTCGTCAACGTCGCGGCATCGGGCACGGTGAAGGTTTCGGGCAACGCCGCGACCACCGTGAGGCTCGACGCCAGGCAGCGCAGCTCGATGACGCTTGGGCTCGATGCCGGCGGCGCCGGCAAGGCCGAGCTCGATGTCTCCATCACCGGCCCGAACGGGCTTGCGCTGGCGCGGCACTACGCGCTGGACGTCAAGCCGGCGACGCAAGTGCTGGCGCGGCGCGCGATCCGGACGCTGGCGAAGGGCGAGAGCCTGACGCTGACCTCGGATATGTTCAGCGATCTCGTGCCGGGCACCGGCACGGTGTCGCTGTCGGTCGGGCTATCGACCGCGCTCGATGCTGCGACCATCCTGCAGGCGCTCGACCGCTATCCGCACGGCTGCTCGGAGCAGATCACGAGCCGCGCGATGCCGCTGCTCTATGTCAACGAGCTCGCGGCCGGCGCGCACCTGGCGCAGGACGAGAATGTCGATCAGCGCATCAAGGACGCCATCGAGAGGCTGTTGGCGCGACAAGGGTCCAACGGCTCGTTCGGCCTGTGGTCGGCTGGCGGCGACGACGCCTGGCTCGACGCCTATGTCACGGACTTCCTGACCCGCGCCCGCGAAAAGGGCTTTGCGGTGCCCGATGTGCTGTTCAAAAATGCGCTCGACCGCATCCGCAACTCCGTCGTCAATGCCGGCGAGCCGGAGAAGGATGGTGGTCGCGATCTCGCCTACGGCCTCTACGTGCTCGCGCGCAATGGCGCGGCGCCGATCGGTGATCTCCGCTATCTCGCCGACACCAAACTCAAGGCTATCGCAACTCCCATCGCAAAATCGCAGCTTGCTGCGGCACTGGCGATGGTCGGCGACCGCAGCCGCGCCGAGCGCGTCTATGCCTCGGCGCTCGACGATCTCGCGCCGAAACCGGTGCTGCAATTCGGCCGCGCCGATTACGGCTCGGCGCTGCGCGATGCGGCGGCGCTGGTGTCGCTTGGCTCCGAGGGCAACGCGCCGCGGGCGACGATCACGCAAGCGGTGATGCGGGTCGAGGCCGCGCGCGGCCTTTCGCCCTACACCTCCACGCAGGAGAATGCCTGGATGGTGCTGGCGGCGCGCGGGCTCGCCAAGGAGACCATGGCGCTCGACCTCAACGGCGCGCCGATCAAGGCCGCGCTGTACCGCAACTACAAGGCTTTCGAGCTGTCAGGCCAGCCGCTGAGGCTCACCAACACCGGCGATGCACCGGTGCAGGCGGTGGTCTCGGTATCGGGCTCGCCGCAGACCCCGGAGCCGGCGGCCTTCAACGGCTTCAAGATCGAACGGAACTACTTCACGCTCGACGGCAAGCCGGTCGATATCTCGACCACCAAGCAGAACGACCGTTTCGCCGTGGTGTTGAAGATCACCGAACCCAAGCCGGAATACGGGCACATCATGGTGTCGGACTATCTGCCGGCGGGGCTGGAGATTGACAATCCGCATCTGGTCTCCTCGGGCGATACCGGCACGCTGGGCTGGATCGAGGACGGCCAGGAAGCGGTCGACACCCAGTTCCGCGACGACCGCTTCACCGCCGCGATCGACCGCGCCGCCGACGCCAAATCGGTCTTCACGGTGGCCTATGTCGTGCGCGCGGTGACGCCGGGCAAATATGTGCTGCCGCAGGCCTATGTCGAGGACATGTACAATCCCTCGCGCTATGGCCGCACCGGCACGGGTTCAGTCGAGGTGCGTCCGGCGAAATGAGTGACGCGATATGACCGAAATGGCGGCTCCGCAAACTCCCTCGCCAGGCCCGGGCTTGACCCGGGCATCCATCGCAGCAGAGATTCCTGCAAAGAAGATGGATGGCCGGGGCAAGCCTGGCCATGAGGACGGAAAGAAACGCCGCAGCATCCGCGTTGTTGCGGCAGTGGCTGTCGCCATCCTCTGTTTCTCGGGTGCGTTCGCCGCGTGGGTCGCTTCAATCGGTGCGCTGCCGCTGACGGAAGCCCGCAAAGTCTCGACCACCATCGTCGACCGCAACGGCAAGCTGCTTCGCGCCTATGCCATGGCGGATGGCCGCTGGCGGCTGCCGGTGGACGCCAGGAAGGACGTCGATCCCTCCTACGTCGATCTGCTGCTCGCCTATGAGGACCGGCGCTTCCGCGAGCATGGCGGCGTCGATCCGCTGGCCTTGGGTCGCGCGGCATTCCAGCTCGTCACCCGCGGCCGCATCGTCTCCGGCGGCTCCACCATCACCATGCAGCTCGCGCGGTTGATGGAGGAGCCGGCGCATCACCGCTCGCTCTCGGCCAAGCTCAGGCAGATCGTGCGCGCGCTCGAGATCGAGCGGCAGCTCGACAAGGACCAGATCCTCGACCTCTATCTCGCGCTGGCGCCGTTCGGCGGCAATCTCGAGGGTATCCGCGCCGCGTCGATCGCCTATTTCGGCAAGGAGCCGAAGCGGCTGTCGCTGGCCGAAGCGGCGCTGCTGGTGGCACTGCCGCAATCGCCGGAAACGCGTCGGCTCGACCGCTATCCCGAGACGGCACGCGCCGCGCGCGACCGCGTGCTCGACCGCATGGTTACCGAACATCGCGTCACGGCGGAAGATGCCGCGCAGGCCAAGGCGACGCCGGTGCCAACGCTGCGCAAGCCCATGCCGATCCTGGCGCCGCATTCGTCCGACCAGGCTGTCGCCAACATGAAGGACATGCCGCTCGTCAAGCTTACGCTCGACGCGAACCTTCAGAAGGTGCTCGAGCCGCTGGCGCGCGACCGCGCGATTGCGCTCGGGCCCAACATCTCGGTGGCGATCATCGTGATCGACAATGCGAGCGGGGACGTGCTCGCCCGCGTCGGCTCGGCCGGCTATTTCGATGCCAGCCGGGCAGGCCAGGTCGACATGACGCGAGCAGTGCGCTCGCCGGGCTCGACGCTGAAGCCATTCATCTATGGCTTGGCGTTCGAGGACGGTTTTGTGCATCCGGAAAGCCTGATCGAGGACCGGCCGATCCGCTTCGGCTCCTACGCGCCGGAAAATTTCGACCTGACCTATCAGGGCACGGTGCCGGTCAGGCGCGCGCTGCAACAATCCTTGAACGTGCCGGCGATCGCGCTGCTCGATCGCGTGGGCTCGAGCCGGCTGTCGTCGCGGCTGCGCCAGGCCGGCGCCAGTCTGGTGCTGCCGAAGGATGAGGCGCCGGGGCTTGCGATGGGGCTTGGCGGCGTCGGCGTCACCTTGCAGGACCTCGCGCTGCTCTATGCCGGCCTGCCGCGGCTCGGCACGACCAAGCCGCTCCGCGAGATCATCGATGGCACCCCCGATCGCCGCGAGACCATGCGGCTGATGGACCAGGTCGCGGCATGGCAGGTCGCCAACGTGCTGATCGGCACGCCGCCGCCGGAAAATGGTGTCGGCGGCCGCATCGCGTTCAAGACCGGCACCAGTTACGGCTACCGCGATGCCTGGTCGGTAGGCTTCGACGGCCATATGACCATCGCCGTATGGGTGGGCCGGCCGGACGGCGCGCCGGTTCCGGGGCTGATTGGCCGTGCCGCGGCGGCTCCCATTCTGTTCGATGCCTTCGCACGCACCGGCAAGCTTCCGGTTTCGCTGCCGAAGGCGCCGAACGGCGCACTGACCGCCACCAACGCCAAGTTGCCGCTGCCGCTGCGGCGATTCCGCGCCATCGGCGAACTGCTGCGGACCGGCGGCGAGCAGGCGCTCCACATCCAATTCCCGATCAATGGCTCGCGGATCGATGTGGATCGATCCCAGCGGCCTGATGCCGCCGCGTTGCCGGTTCGCGTCGCGGGGGGCGCGTTGCCCATGACCGTGCTGGTCAACGGCCGCTCGGTTGGCGAGATCGATGGCCGTCGCCAGCGCCTGATCGATCCGCCGGGGCCGGGCTTTGCCCGCCTCACTGTGATTGATGCGGCAGGCGCGGCGGACACAGTCGTCGTGAGAATCCAGTAACTGCCCCCTAAGCGGTTGTCCCGATGGTGGTTTCAGCGTATGCGGAACCATGATCCAGACCCATGCCCGCCCCCGATTTGGCAGTCCGCGCGAGCCGAAAAAACCGGCTAATCCTGGCAGCCGGCTGGCGGAAGTGATCGACTTCGTCACCGCGAGCCATGCGCGGGCGATCGCCTTCCTGTTGGTGTGCGGTGCGTTGTTCTTCCTGCCCGGCTTCTTCAACATCCCTCCGGTCGATCGCGACGAAGCGCGCTTCGCGCAGGCGACCAAGCAGATGGTAGAGACCGGCGATTTCGTCGACATCCGCTTCCAGGACGAGGTGCGCTACAAGAAGCCGGTCGGCATCTACTGGATGCAGGCGGCGGCGGTGGAGACGGCGAAGGCGCTCGGCCTGCCGAGGGCCGAAGTGCGCATCTGGGTCTATCGGCTGCCGTCGCTGTTTGGCGCGATCGGCGCGGTGCTGCTGACCTATTGGGCCGCGCTCGCCTTTGTCACGCGCCGCGGCGCCGTGCTTGCGGCCCTCATGATGTGCTCCTGCGTGCTGCTAAGCGCCGAAGCGCGGCTCGCCAAGACCGATGCGATGCTGTTGTTCACCGTGGTCGCGGCGATGGGCGCGCTGGCGCGCGTCTATCTCTCCTGGCAGCGCGGCGAGGATCCCGAGCGTCCGCCATGGAGCTGGCCCGCGATCTTCTGGACTGCGCTCGCCGGCGGCATCCTGCTCAAGGGACCGCTGATCCTGATGTTCGCGGGGCTCACCATCGTCACGCTTGCCATCGTGGACCGCAATGCGTCCTGGCTGTGGCGGCTGCGCCCGGTTTGGGGATTGATGTGGATGCTGGTGCTGGTGCTGCCCTGGTTCATCGCGATCTACTGGCGCGCCGGCAATACCTTCTTCACCGATTCCGTCGGTGGCGACATGCTGAGCAAGCTTGCCGCGCAGGAATCCCATGGCGCGCCGCCCGGGCTCTATCTGCTGCTGTTCTGGATCACGTTCTGGCCGGGCGCGCCGCTTGCCGGCATGGCCGTGCCCGCGATCTGGCGCGCGCGGCGCGAGCCCGGTGCGCAATATCTTTTGGCCTGGCTGGTGCCGTCCTGGATCGTGTTCGAGCTGGTGCTGACCAAGCTGCCGCATTACGTGCTGCCGCTTTACCCGGCGATTGCGATCCTCGCCGCCGGCGCGCTGGAACGGCGCGTGCTGTCGCGCTCCTGGCTGATGAAGGGCGCGGCCTGGTGGTTTGCGATTCCTTCGCTCACCGCGATCCTGGCGGTGATCGGCGCGATCATGCTGACGCGGCAGCCTGCCTTCCTGTCCTGGCCGCTGTTTGCGGCCGCGATGATTTTGGGCCTGTTCGCGTGGTGGCTCTATGAAGACGGCCGTGCCGAGCGCTCGCTCCTCAATGCAATCGCGGGCGCGCTCTTTCTCGCCTTGGCGGTCTATGGCATGGTGCTGCCGTCGCTCACCACATTGTTTCCGAGCAATGAGATCGCGCACGCGCTGCGCTACGCGATCTGCGTCAAGCCGAAACTGGCCTCGGCGGGTTTCGATGAGCCGAGCCTCGTGTTCATGACGGATAGTTCGACGCTGCTGACGGACGGCTCTGGCGCGGCGGATTTCCTGAGCCAGGGAAGCTGCCGCTTTGCCCTGGTCGAGCAGCGCTCGGAGCGTAGCTTCGTGGCGCGCGCCGAAGCCATCGGTCTGCGCTACAATGTGGCGGTGCGGATCGAGGGCTATAACATCTCGCGCGGCAAGCCGGTCTCGATCGCGATCTACCGCTCCGAAGGCACGCAGTGATGAGCGCGCCGTCTGCCATCGGCGAGAGCCGGAGCTATCCCGCACAGCTGTTCACTCTGGTCGGGCGATCGGGACGGCAATTGATCCGCTCGCCGACGGCGCCGCACCGCGCGGAAGCCACGCGTCGCTTGCGCGGACAGGCACTGTGGCTGCTCGCCGTCGGCGCGGTGCTGGTCGTGGCGCTGATGTTCGGATTTGATGCCACCGAGATCGGCCTGATGCCGCCCCGGGGCGCCCCCGGCGCGTGGCCGGCGCGCGCCATCACCGACTTCGGCAAGGACAGCTATGTGCTGATGACGCTGGCCGCCGTGCTGATCGTGATGGCGCTGGCGTTTCCGCTTCTCGGCGGCGCCTCCCGCCACCGGCTGCTTCGTATCACCGGCCATGTCGAATATCTGTTTTTCGCCGTGGCGCTGCCGGTGTTCTCGACGGAGATCATCAAATACATCGTCGGCCGCGGCCGGCCCTTTGTCGGCGGCAGGGCGAACCCGTTCAATTTTGCGCCGTTCGCGGGCACCGAAGCCTATTTCAGCTTTCCCTCCGCGCATGCAGTCACCGCCTTTGCGCTCGCGCTCGGCGTTGCCTCGATCTGGCCCAGATGGCGCATTCCCATGTTCATCTATGCGGTTGCAATCGCCGCCAGCCGTCTGATGTTGCTGGCGCATCATCCGAGCGATGTGGTTGGCGGCGCGGTGCTGGGTTTCGTCGGCGCGCTTGCCATGCGGAATTGGTTCGCGGCCCGCGAGATCGGCTTTGCCATCGACGAGAATGGCAAAATTGTTCCTCGTTAGGACAATTCAAGGCCTTGCGAGCCTGCTCCGGACGCGATAAGCGGCGCGGGGTCAAAGCGGTTCTCTCAAGGCGTTCTCTCATCGCCGGCTTAAACTTTCTCGACGGGTCAGAAGCGTTAACTTGCCGATCTCCGACACCGAAGTCGCGGTATCCATTGTCGTCCCCGTGCGGAACGAGGCCGACAACATCGCCCTGCTGATTGCGGAGATTGCCGCCGCTCTCGACGGCCGCTTTGCCTACGAAATCATCTACGTCAACGACGGCTCGACGGACGCCACTGCCGAGCGGCTGGCGGCCGCGATGAAGCAGCGCGCCAATCTGCGCCGGATCGATCACGCCCATTCGACCGGCCAATCGGCCGCGATCAGGAGCGGGGTGCGCCTCGCGCGCGGCGCGATCGTGGCCACCCTCGATGGCGACGGCCAGAATAATCCGGCGTTCCTGCCGGACCTGATTGCGGCGATCACGAGCGGCGGCGAGCGCATCGGGCTCGTTGCGGGCCAGCGCGTCGGGCGCAAGGATACCGGCTTCAAGAAATTTCAGTCGCGTGTCGCCAATGCCGTGCGCAAGGCGATCCTGAAGGATGGCACGCGCGACACCGGCTGCGGGTTGAAGGCGTTCCGGCGCGAGGTGTTTCTGATGATGCCCTATTTCGACGGGCTGCACCGCTTCCTGCCGGCCTTGATGCGCCGTGAAGGATACGAGATCGCCCACGTCGACGTGATCGACCGGCCGCGCCATTCCGGCGTTTCCAATTACGGCTTCTTCGACCGGCTGTGGATCGGGATCATGGATCTGTTCGGCGTCTGGTGGCTGATCCGGCGCAAGAAGCCCACGCCCGTTGCGACCGAGGTGAGGCGATGTTGATCCAGTTTGGTCAGGCGCTCGGCGATTACCTCTACGAGATATTCGTCGCCAAGTTCGATTTCTGGCTGGCGTTCGGCCTCGCGGCGCAGCTCGCTTTTGCCGCGCGCTTCTTGGTGCAATGGATCATGAGCGAACGCGCCGGCAAGAGCGTGGTGCCGATGGCGTTCTGGTTTTTCTCGGTGGCGGGCGGCACCATGACGCTGATCTACGGCCTCGTCAAACGCGAGCCCGTCATCATCTTCGGACAGTTGCTGTCGAACATCATTTATATCAGAAACATCATGCTGATCTGGAAGAACCGCGCCAGCGCTTCGCAGACGCTGGACCGGTAGCGGAGGATCAACTCGTAGCCCGCATGAGCGTTAGGACATGCGGGACTTTCCCGGGTGTCGCTTCGCTCATCCGGGCTACGATTCGAGCTAGGCCGCATTGAACACAGCAAAGCCGCAATCGAGATCGGCTTTGAGGTCTTCGATATTTTCCAGTCCGATGTGCAGGCGCAAGGTCGGGCCGCCCGGCGCCCATGCGGTCGCGGTGCGGTAGGCCGAGCAGTCGAAGGGGATGGCGAGGCTCTCGAAGCCGCCCCAGGAAAAGCCCATGCCGAACAGTTTCAGGCTGTCCAGCATGGCGTCGACCGCCCTTTGCGGCTTCGGCTGCAGCACGATGCTGAACAGGCCGGAGGCGCCGGTGAAATCGCGTTTCCAGATCGCATGTCCCGGGTCGTTTTCCAGCGCCGGGTGCAGCACCCGCTGCACTTCGGGGCGCTGCTGGAGCCAGCGCGCCATCTCAAGTCCCGAGCGGTGATGCTGCGCCAGCCGGACCGAGAGCGTGCGCATGCCGCGCAGCGCGAGATAGACATCGTCCGGGCCGGCGCAGACGCCGAGCAGGCGGACGTTTTCGGCGACGATCGGCCAGGCGTTGGCGTTCGCGGAGATGGTGCCGAACATGATGTCGGAATGGCCGCCGATATATTTGGTGCCGGCCTGCACGCTGATGTCGACGCCCTGCTCCAGCGAGCGGTGATAGAGCGGTGTCGCCCAGGTGTTGTCGTCGATGACCAGCGCGCCGCGGGCATGCGCCACCGCTGCGATCGCCGGGATGTCGGGCATTTCGAAGGATTGCGAGCCGGGCGCTTCGACCAGCACGGCGCGGGTATTCGGCTTGAACAGCGCCGCGATGCCGGCGCCGATCAGGGGATCGAAATAGGTGGTTTCGACACCATAGCGGGCCAGCAGGCCGTTGCAGAAGTTGCGCGTCGGCCGATAGGCGTTGTCGCAGACCAGGACGTGGTCGCCGGCCTTGGCGACCGCGAGCAGGGCGGTGGAGATCGCGGCCAGCCCCGACGGCGCCAGGCCGACGCCGGCGCATTGCGGGCCTTCGAGCGCCACCAGCACCTCCTGCAGCGCGCGCGTGGTCGGTGTGCCGTGGCGGCCGTACTGGAACTCGCCGCGATGGGCGTGCAGGTCCGCGGCGGTGGGGTAGAGCACGGTGGAACCGTGGAAGACCGGCGGATTAACAAAGCCCTTTTGCGCCTTGGTGTCGCGGCCCGCCGTCACCAGACGGGTCTCGGCCTGCAACGGGTCTTGCGTGGTCGGCGGTTGTGAAGAATCCATGTCCTCAGCCCGTTATTGCTTTGATTTTGTTGCCGCCAGCCTTCTCCCCGCCGTGCTGCCGCTGCGTCGCACCGGGACCGTTAATAACAGGACAAGGAAGAGCCCCGTCAACCCCTTGACCCGGCACCGCAGTCGTTCTGTGATGTCATCCGAGCTATTCTGTCGCCGCACGTTGAGGGGCTTGCCGCGACTTCCGATCCTCGTATTCGCCGCCGACGCCAGCTTTGCGGTATGGCGCTTGCATGGGAGGATCATCAGGGTGGGCCCAGCACACGTTGCGCGACAAACAGCGAACGCTCCCTGCACGAGCTCTCGACGTCGACCTCCAGAACTCCTTGACAAGAACTCCTCGACAAGAACTCCTTGAAAGGCCTTTGCCCATGAAACGCGTATCTCTGGCACTCACTTTTGCCGTTGCCGCCGGTCTCGCAGCCCAGCCCGCGAGCGCACAAACGCTGAAGGCGGTCAAGGACCGCGGCCAGTTGTCCTGTGGGGTGAGCCAGGGGCTACCGGGCTTCTCCGCGCCGGACGACAAGGGCAACTGGACCGGCCTCGACGTCGACATCTGCCGCGCCATTGCCGCCGCGATCTTCGACGATCCGACCAAGATCAAGTTCGTGCCGCTCTCGGCCAAGGACCGTTTCACGGCGCTGCAGTCCGGCGAGATCGACGTGCTCTCGCGCAACACCACCTGGACGCTGTCGCGCGATACCTCGCTCGGCGCCAACTTCACCGGCGTCACCTATTACGACGGCCAGGGTTTCCTGGTGAAGAAGTCGCTCAACGTCAATTCCGCTCTGGAATTGAGCAACGCGTCGGTCTGCGTGCAGACGGGCACCACGACCGAGCAGAACCTCGCCGACTACTTCAAGGGCAACAAGATGAAGTATGAGGTGATCGCGTTCACCGGTGCGGATGAAACGGTCAAGGCCTACGAGTCCGGACGCTGCGATGTGTTCACATCAGATGTGTCCCAGCTTTACGCCGAGCGCTTGAAACTCGCCAACCCGGCCGATCACGTGGTGCTGCCGGAAGTGATCTCGAAAGAGCCGCTCGGGCCGATGGTGCGCCATGGCGACGACCAGTGGTTCGATATCGTCAAATGGACGCTGTTTG
>JAFAUV010000351.1 GCA_019243075.1 Bradyrhizobium sp. | reverse complement strand
GCATGGTGCCGTAGAGCACCGAATTGGTGCCGGAGGCCCGCGTCGAGGCCATGCACACGAGGGAAGCATAGGCGCCGGGATCGATCGGAAAGAACACGCCCTGGTCGCGCAGGTGCTCGTTGAGCGTCTTGCGGGTTACGCCGGGCTCGATCACGCAATCGAGATCGTCGGCATGCACCTCCAACACCTTGTTCATGTCGCGCAGGTCGATGGAGATGCCGCCGGCCGGCGCATTGACATGGCCTTCCAGCGAGGTGCCGGTGCCAAAGGCGATGACCGGCACGCCATGCTTGGCGCAAATCCGCACCGTGTCCTGGATATCGGCCACCTCCTGCGCCATCACCACCCCGTCCGGCGGCTGCGGCGGCAGCCAGGTGGTGGTGTGGGCGTGCTGCTCGCGCACGGCCTGCGAGGTGATCAGGCGATTGCCGAATCGCGCCGCGAGCTGCTCCAACGCGCTCGCCAGCGCCCGCGGTTCGGGCCGCTTGAGATGATGCTTCGTCGTCGATGCCACGTGCCGTCCTCCCGGCGTTGGGCGACCGTGGCAAAGGATATATAAGGGGTCAAGACACAAGGGATGGATCGATGACGACCGCCACTCGCCTGCAGGATATGCCGTTGCCGCCGGCGCCGTTTCTGAGTTCGGTGATGCAGATCGAGCCGCAATGGATCGACTATAACGGCCATCTCAACATGGCCTATTACAACGTGATGATGGACCGCGCCATCGATCAATTGTGGCAGCAGCTCGGCATCGGGGTGAGCTATATGAAGGAGCGCCACGGTTCGACCTTCACCGCGGAATGCCATGTGCGCTATCTGCGCGAGATTCACCTGGGCGATCCGGTGCAGGTCAGTGTCTGGCTGCTCGCCGCCGACGAGAAACGCCTTCATACCTTCGAAGAGCTGCGCCATGCGACCGAGGGCTGGCTGTCGGCGACCTCGGAGAACATGACCGTCCATATCGATATGAGCGCCCGCAAGGTCGCGCCGTTTCCAGTGGACATCCGCGCCCGCATCGCCGCCGTGGCAAAGGCCCACGGCGCGCTGGCGCGGCCCGAAGGCGTCGGCCGCCGCGTCGCCATGCCGGTCAAGCGCTAGCCGACGCGCCAGACCACGCGCCACAGACCTCAGGGGGCGAGCTAAACCCTGCTGCGCCCGCGCGACACGCCGATCACGGCGGATACCAAAAACAGCACGACGGCGATGAAGAAGATGATCTTGGCGATTTCGATGGAAGCACCGGCGATGCCGCCGAAGCCGAGAATGCCGGCAATCAGCGCGATGATCAGGAAGGTGACGACCCAGCCTAACATATCCAAAACCTCTGTTTCGATGTCTGCTCTTAACGGCGCCTCAAGCGCCATCGTTTGAACAACAATCCTGCCCGCCAGCGATGGTTCCCGGTGCGGAAACCGGGCAAGCATGGGCGCCTGGCCCGGGACAAATCGCCAGCGCGCCAAGACCGGCCCACCCCTAAACGGCCCCGGAATAACTCTGTAAAACCGGCCGCGAACGCCCCATATAGGCGGCAATCCCTGCTAAGAAGGCTCCCCCAAAAGTCCCCGCGGTGCCATCGTGGGGCGGTATGATTCGCGCGATGACCGAGCCGAGCAAGCTGTCGCATTCCATCCTCCCCGCCCACCAGACAGTGGCCGGCGGGATTGCCGCGCGCGCCCGCGAGGCCGCCACCGGCGGCCCGCGCTATCTCGACGGCCTCAATCCGGAGCAGCGCGAGGCGGTGGAGACGCTGGAGGGTCCGGTGCTGGTGCTCGCCGGCGCCGGCACCGGCAAGACGCGGGTGCTCACCACCCGCATCGCCCATATCCTGAGCCAGGGCCGCGCCCGCCCGAACGAAATCCTCTCCGTGACATTCACCAACAAGGCCGCGCGCGAGATGAAGCTGCGGCTCGGCCAGATGCTCGGGCAGGCGGTCGAAGGCATGCCCTGGCTCGGCACCTTCCATTCCATCGGCGGGCGTATTTTGCGTTTTCACGCCGAGATGGCGCAGCTCAAATCCAATTTCACCGTGCTCGATGTCGACGACCAGGTGCGGCTGTTGAAGCAGCTTCTGCAGGCCGAGGATATCGACGACAAGCGCTGGCCCGCGCGCATGCTGGCGGGCCTCATCGACGGCTGGAAGAACCGCGGGCTGGGACCTTCGCAGGTGCCGCCGGGCGAAGCCGCCGTCTTTGCCAATGGCAAGGGCGGCAAGCTCTATGCGAGCTATCAGGAGCGGTTGAAGATCTTGAATGCCGCCGATTTCGGCGATCTGTTGCTGGAGAACATCCGCATTTTCCGCGAGCATCCGGATGTGCTGCGGCAATATCAGAACCGCTTCAGGTTCATCCTGGTCGACGAATACCAGGACACCAATGTCGCCCAATATCTCTGGCTGCGGCTGTTGTCGCAGGCGCCTTCTTCCTTCGCCTCTCCCCGCCTGCGCGGAGAGGCCGACGCGCGCAGCGCGGCGGGTGAGGGGGACGCTCCACGCACCGAGCTCGTGGAAGCTCCCCCTCACCCCGACCCTCTCCCCGCAAGCGGGGAGAGGGAGAAAGCTGCCCCCAAAAACATCTGCTGCGTCGGCGACGACGACCAGTCGATCTATGGCTGGCGCGGCGCGGAGGTCGACAACATCCTGCGCTTCGAGCACGATTTTCCCGGCGCGAAGGTCATTCGGCTCGAGCGCAATTACCGCTCGACCGGCCACATCCTTGCCGCCGCCTCCTACCTCATCGCTCATAACGAAGGCCGGCTCGGCAAGACCTTGCGCACCGAGGACGTCGATGGCGAGAAGGTCACCGTCACCGGCGCCTGGGATTCCGAAGAAGAGGCGCGCGCCATCGGCGAGGAGATCGAGGAGCTGCAGCGCGCCGGCGAGAAGCTGAACGAGATCGCCATTCTGGTGCGGGCGTCCTACCAGATGCGCGAGCTGGAAGACCGCTTCGTCACCCTCGGCCTGCCCTATCGCGTGATCGGCGGTCCCAGATTCTACGAGCGTGCCGAAATCCGCGATGCGCTGGCTTATCTGCGCGTCATCAACTCGCCTGCCGACGACCTCGCCTTCGAACGCATCGTCAATGTGCCGAAGCGGGGGCTCGGCGAT
>JAFAUV010000294.1 GCA_019243075.1 Bradyrhizobium sp. | reverse complement strand
TTCCCGGGTTTCCCCAGTGGCAGCCTGTTCGAACGCTCGCCGCTCACAGTTGCGGGGGCAGCTGCGGCATAGGGGAAATCCCGCACCGCATTCCTCTTTGATCCCTTTCGAGAACCACCGGATTAATCCTTGCCGGTATCCGCACGGCCGGTCAAGCGAATAGATCGCAGGCGAGCCGCCACTGCTCGATCTCGGCCGCTTCGAATTACCCACCCGGGCCCGGAGAGTTCAGCCCCTACTCCGCCGGTGCCGCCAGCGGCATGTCGGGATGCGCGACGTAGTGCTCGCCGGTCGCCAGCTTGCTCAGGGCAAAGAAGCCGGCGGCCACCACGGCATAGGCGAGCGCGACTGCGGGCGTGACGCCGAAGCCGCTGCCGATGCCGACGGATTCCCCATGCATGAAGCCGAAATAGGTCAAGACGGCGCCGGCGAACGCGAAGGCCGAGGCCTTGGCGAAATCCCGCTCGATCACGAACACCCCGATCGCGCCGAGCACGAGGCCGGCCAGGATCGAGCCGCCGCCCAAAACTTCCAGGCCGCGATAGAGCACGCCCTGCTGCGGCAGCGCGGCGATCGCGGCGGCCTTGACGGCATCGACCTTGTCGGCGGCCATGCCGCCCACGCTCGTTGCAGCCGTGACGGTCGATGCCAGCATGGTATCGATCTGCAGCTTCGCCCAGGCGGCGAGATGCGGCGCGAAGGCAAGCGCAATCGCGGGCGCGTGCTTCAGCGGCGTGGTCTGGAACGCCTGCGCGCCGATCAGCATGCCGATATAGAGCAGGATCGGCGAGATTGCGACGACCGGCACCAGCGCCAGCAGCACCGAGATGATGCCGAGCCAGGACAGCACGATCACCATCACCCCGGTCGCGGCCGAATAGCCGATCCGCCCGCCCATCGCCTTCCAGCCGGGATGGCCGATATAGACGGCGTTGATGAAGGGATTGCCCATCAGGCAGCCGATCAGGCTGACGATGCCGTCGGCGGTCAGCACCCGCGTGGTCGGGTATGCGTCGCCGGCGGCTTCCGCGCTCTCGACATTGTCCATGGCCTCGACGAGATCATAGATGCCGAAGGGGATCGCGGTGACCAGGATGACGCCGAGATATTCGAAACCGGAGAAGACCTGGCTTGCGGCCGGAAGCGGCACCGAGAAGCCGAAATTCGCAAAGGCATCGCCGAGCCCCTTCGCGCTGAGCCCGCCGAGGCCGAGGCCGAACAGGTTCGAGCCCCAGGCGATCAGCATGCCGGCCGCGATCGCGACCAGGCCCGCCGGAATGCCGCGCGGATATTTCACGCCGCCGAACCAGCTCACCAGGATGATGGCGAAGCAGACGAGGCCGATCTGCGGGGTCATGTACATTTCAAGCGCCGGCCGCATCGCAATGAAGGTGACGGAGACGCCGGCGAGCGTGCCGAGCAGCGCCGCGCGCGGGGTGATTTTCCGGATGACGGGGGCGACAAAGCCGCCGATCATCAGGATGAAGCTCTGGAAGAACACCCAGACCAGGCCCGCCGACCAGCCCTTCATGGGATCGCCGGTCTTCAGCGTCACCGGCAGCATGATCACGAAGGTGACGATGAACATGTGGGGCACGCTGACGCCCGAGGGCAACGCGCAGACATCGCTGCGCCCGGTACGTTGCGCCAGCCGATAGGCGAGGAAGGCGTAATAGAAGGTGGAGAGGCACATCATCAGCCCGAGCGCGGGCAGGATGCGGCCGAAGACAAGCGAGTCGGGCATCTTGAGCACGAAGCGCAACAACCCGGTCAGGACCAGCATGTTGACCAGGATGTTGGTGCCGAAGCCGAAGAATGCGTTCCAGTCCCCCGAGGTCCAAAGCGCCGGTTTGAAGCCAGACTTTGCTGTTGTGGCCGCGCCGCTCATCGTGATGCTCCTGCTTTCAGATTGCTTGAAGTCTCCATCTGCATTGCCTTGAGAACCGCACCTGAGTCGGCGACCCAGCCGAAGATGCCACCCTGGGCCTTGATCATCTTCAGGCCCATCTCGTGGAATTCGGGGAAGTAGGAGGCGCAGCCATCCGAGATGACGACGCAGCGATAGCCGCGGTCGTTGGCCTCGCGCACGGTGGTGTTGACGCAGACCTCGGTGGTCACGCCGCACACCAGCAGATTCTCGATGCCGTATTTGGTCAGCACGTCGTTCATCTCGGTGGCGTAGAAGGCGCCCTTGCCGGGCTTGTCGATCACGATCTCGCTGTCGAGCGGATAGAGTTCGGAAATGATGTCATGACCGGGCTCGCCCCGGATCAGGATGCGGCCCATCGGACCGGGATCGCCGATGCGCGAACGCGGCGCGCCGCGCTCGATCTTGGCCGGCGGCGCGTCCGACAGATCGGGCAGATGGCCCTCGCGGGTGTGGACGACAAGCATGCCGATGTCGCGCGCGGCCGCGAGCACCGCGCCGATCGGCTGCACCGCGCGCGCGAGCTGGCTCACGTCATTGCCGAGGGTTTCGCCAAAGCCGCCGGGCTCCAGGAAGTCGCGCTGCATGTCGATGATCAGGAGCGCCGTCGTCGACCAGGCGAGATCGATCGGCTCCGGCTCCGCGGTGATGGTCCCTTGGGATGCGCCGCTTGAGTTCTTCATCAAAACGCCCTCCGGCGATCGAACTCTCCAAGGAGGTTCTGCAAGCGCCATGCCATTGTGTACAATTCGAGGGAGACGCGGCGCGCCGGGAAATCTCGCGTGTTTTCAGCTGCTTCGCCGAGCCGCCGAGATCCGGCTGTGACCGCGATGGACAACACCTTGCTCATTCGCTGGGCGGGCGTTGCATACACCTGCTGCCGGCCGACGCGAGAATGAGCGGCGCTCGCTCCTCTTTCTCAAGCGCCAAGCCCGCACATTTGCGGCTTCGCTAGGAGCTTCAGCTTCGCGACATGCCTCTCCCGATGCGCTAGCGAACGCCGGCCTGGCAATGAAATTCCTCGGCAATTGCCTGCCATGCAACCGCACTTGGGCCAGCGATATTGACATTGGCGGCCCATTTTCTTCCACTTGTTTCTTCCGCTTGCGCGCTGCTTCGACCGATGCGCCTGCCGCGAAGCCGCCCAGGACCACCACGGGGAACAACGCTATGACGCTGATGCAGGTGGGGCTCGACGACAAATACGACCTCACGGCGCCGCGAATCTACCTGTCCGGCGTGCAGGCGCTGGTGCGGCTGCCCATGTTGCAGCGCGAACGCGACCGCGCGGCGGGCCTCAACACCGCGGGCTTCATCTCCGGTTACCGTGGCTCGCCGCTTGGCATGTACGACCACGCGCTGTGGCGTGCCAAAAGCTTCCTGCAATCGCAGGATATCACTTTCGTTTCCGGCCTGAACGAGGATCTCGCCGCGACCGCGGTGTGGGGCAGCCAGCAGATCGGGCTGTTTCCGGGCGCCAAGGTCGATGGCGTGTTCGGCATCTGGTACGGCAAGGGCCCGGGCGTCGACCGTTCGGTGGACGTCCTGAAACACGCCAACTCCGCCGGCACGTCACGCCTTGGCGGCGTGCTGGCGCTCGCCGGCGACGATCATGGCTGCCAGTCCTCGACGCTGGCGCATCAGAGCGAGCAGGTGTTCGCCGCCGCGCTGATGCCGGTCATCAATCCCTCGACGTTGCAGGAATATCTCGACCTCGGCCTCTATGGCTTTGCGCTGTCGCGCTATTGCGGCTGCTGGATCGGCTTCAAGGCGATCGGCGAGACGGTGGAAAGCTCGGCATCGATCACGTCGGATCCCTCGCGCATCAACGTGGTGATTCCGACGGATTTCGAGATGCCGCCGGGCGGCCTCAACATCCGCTGGCCCGATCCGTCGCTGGAGGCGGAGAAGCGGCTGTTCGGGCCGAAGCTGGACGCCGCCAGGGCCTTCGTCCGCGCCAACCGGCTCGATAGAATCGTGCTCGACGGCAAGCCGGCGCGGCTCGGCATCATCACGACCGGCAAGGCCTATCTCGACCTGAAGCAGGCGATGGCCGATCTCGGCATCTCCGAGCGCGACGCCGAGGCGCTGGGCCTGCGCATCTACAAGGTGGCGATGACCTGGCCGCTGGAGGAGAGCGGCGCCAGGCGCTTCGCCGAAGGTCTTCAGGATGTGCTGGTGGTGGAGGAGAAGCGGGGCTTCATCGAAGACCAGTTGATGCGGGTCCTCTACAATGTCGACGCCTGGAAGCGGCCGAGCATCGCCGGCAAGCGCGACGAGAATGGCGCGCCGCTCTTGCCGAGCGAGGGCGAGCTCAATCCCGCCATCGTGGCGTCGGCGCTGGTGGCGCGGCTGCGCCGGCTTGGCCATCAAAGTCCCCTGCTCGAACAGCGCCTGGCGCGGCTGCTCGCCTTCGACCAGCCGGCGCAGGGCCGCGCGCCGATCTCGCTGCAGCGGACCCCGTTCTTCTGCTCGGGCTGCCCGCACAACACCTCGACCAGATTGCCCGAAGGCAGCCGCGCCATGGCCGGCATCGGCTGCCACGGCATGGCGCTCTTCCTCCCGGGGCGACGCACCGACACCATTACCCATATGGGCGGTGAGGGCGCGAACTGGATCGGGCAGGCGCCCTTCACCAGCGAGCAGCACATCTTCCAGAATCTCGGCGACGGCACCTACACCCATTCGGGCCTCCTCGCACTCCGCGCGGCAGCCGTGAGCGGGGTCAACATCACCTACAAGATCCTCTATAACGACGCCGTCGCGATGACCGGCGGCCAGCCGACCGAGGGCGGCTTCAACGTGGCACAGATCGCGCATCAGGTCTGGGCCGAGGGCACCAAGCGTCTTGCGATCGTCTCCGACGATCCCGGCAAGTATCCCGCCGATTATTTCCCGCAAGGGGCAAGCGTGCATCACCGCCGCGACATGGACGCGTTGCAGCGCGAGCTCCGCGAAGTGAAGGGCCTGTCGGTCCTGATCTACGACCAGACCTGCGCCGCCGAGAAGCGCCGGCGCCGCAAGCGCGGGCTCTATCCCGATCCGCCCAAGCGCGTCTTCATCAACGAGCTGGTCTGCGAAGGCTGCGGCGACTGCTCGCAGACCTCGAACTGCGTCTCGGTGCAGCCGCTCGAGACCGAATTCGGCCGCAAGCGCCAGATCGACCAATCCAACTGCAACAAGGATTATTCCTGCGTCGAAGGCTTTTGCCCGAGCTTCGTCACCGTGCATGGCGGCGCGCCCAGGCGGCTAACGACCTCCGCGGTCGATTCCGGGCAACTCTTCGCCGACCTGCCGCTGCCGACGCCGCCTGCCCTCGACAAGACCTACAACATCCTCGTACCCGGCATAGGTGGCACGGGCGTCATCACCGTCGGCGCGCTGCTCGGCATGGCCGCCCATGTCGACGGCAAGGGCTGCTCGGCGCTCGACTTCACCGGCCTGTCGCAGAAGAACGGCGCGGTCATGAGCCATGTCCGTATCGCCGCCGAACCGGAGGAGCTTTCCGCCGTCCGCATCCCCAATGGCGGCGCCGACCTGATCCTCGGCTGCGACATGGTGGTGTCGGCCGGCGCCACGGCGCTGTCCCGCGTCGATCGCGGCGTGACCAAGGCCTTCATCAATGCCGATTTGCAGCCGACCGCGAGCTTCGTGCAAAACCCCGACATCGATTTCGAGCTGGGCGCGATGCAGGCCGCGCTGCGCGATGCCATCGGCGAGCGCAATCTGGAGATCATCGACGCCACCGGCATCGCCGCGACGCTGATGGGCGACAGCATCGCCACCAACCCTTTCATGCTCGGCTTGGCTTTCCAGAAAGGCGCGATTCCACTCTCGCTCGAAGCGCTGCTTCGCGCCATCGAGATCAACGGCGCCGCGGTCGAGATGAACAAGCAGGCGTTCACCTGGGGCCGCCTCGCCGCGCACGACATGTCGCGGGTGAAGAGCGTGATCCAGTTCAAGAGCCGCGCCGGGGCGCCGCCAAGGAGGCTGGACGAGCAGATCGCGTTGCGCGCCGATTTCCTGGCCTCGTACCAGGACCAAGCCTATGCCGAGCGCTACCTTGCCGCCGTCGACAAGGTCCGCAGGCTCGAGAGCGCGGCAGCGCCCGGCTCTACCGAACTGACCGAGGCGGTCGCAAAAAACCTGTTCAAGCTGATGGCCTACAAGGATGAATACGAGGTCGCCCGGCTCTACACCGACGGTTCATTCGCCAAAAAGCTGTCGGACAGTTTCGACGGCGACTTCAGGCTCACATTCCACCTCGCCCCGCCGATCTTTGCCAAGCGCGACAGCAATGGCCGACTGGTGAAGAAGGAGTATGGCGGCTGGATGCTTGGCGCATTCCGCCTGCTCG
The DNA here is from genome assembly GCA_019243075.1 of Bradyrhizobium sp. Classification (GTDB taxonomy): domain Bacteria; phylum Pseudomonadota; class Alphaproteobacteria; order Rhizobiales; family Xanthobacteraceae; genus Bradyrhizobium. Next base: position 1,015 of record JAFAUV010000294.1, on the reverse strand, counting down.
CCAGGCTGAAGTTTTTGCGCGGCACCTCGTTCGATCCGTTTGGTCGCGCCGCGGAGCGAAAGATGGAGCGGCAGCTCGTCGAGGACTATTTCGCGATGATCGACCAGCGGATCGCCGCGCCGAGGCCGCAGCAAATTCCACTGCTTGCCAAAATCGCCCGCACGCCTGAGATGATCCGCGGCTACGGCCACATCAAGGAAGAGAACATTCGAAAAGCCGCCGCCGAAAGAGCACGGCTGGAAGCCGATCTCGACAATAGCGGTTTTGCGGCAGCGGCGGAGTAGATTGCAGGGTGCGCCAAGGCGCGCACGCGCCGTGCCCACCAACTTCGATCTGAGCGGGAATGGTGGGCACGCTTCGCTTTGCCCATCCTACGCCCCTAGCCCGCCTTGGCCGGCTTCCGCTCGACCGGATGAATCTCGATCGCCCGCAGCCGGCCGAGGCGAAGCACGTCCATCGAGAGTGTCTTGCCGATGCGGTCGCGGTCGAGGACGCGGATCAAATCGTCGACGCCGTTGATGTCGATGCCATCGAGCCGGACCACGACATCGCCCGGCAGCAGACCGGCCTGCGCCGCGGGACCGTCCGGCTCGATGTTCATCAGCAACGCGCCCATCTTGTTGTCGACGCCGGCGACCACCGCATGCCGCCGCGGCACCGGCGCGGTCTGGCCGGAGACGCCGATATAGGCGCGGCGGACATAGCCGTGGCGAATGATCTCCGACAGCACGAATTGCGCGGTGTTGCTCGCGACCGCGAAGCAGATGCCCTGCGCGCCGTTGATGATCGCGGTGTTGATTCCGATCACCTCGGCCCTCGACGACACCAGCGCGCCGCCGGAATTGCCGGGGTTGAGCGCGGCATCGGTCTGGATCACGTCCTCGATGGTGCGCCCCGACACCGAGCGAAACGAGCGGCCGAGTGCCGACACCACACCGGCGGTAACCGTCGATTCGAATCCGAGCGGATTGCCGATCGCAACCACGAGCTGGCCGCGCTTGAGCCGCTTGGAATT
>JAFAUV010000180.1 GCA_019243075.1 Bradyrhizobium sp. | reverse complement strand
CGGGAGCGGATGCCGCGAGGCGTCCGCTTCCGTCTCTCATCACTTCTCCGGCGGAGCGAACGCGTTCAGGTCGCCGATCTCGCCGGCTGGCTTGAACTTGCCGTCTTTGATGGCGTTGACATGGATTGGCATCAAGATCTCGTGCAGGCTGTTGAAGCCGTTCATGTTGCCTTCGAGCAGCGGGAAGTTCTTGGTCGAGGCGAGCGCATCGCGCACTTTGTCCGGTTCGGCGCTGTTGGCGCGCTTGATGCCATCCGCCATCAGCCGCACCGCCGAATAGGTGATCGCCGCCACGCCCTCCGGCGCATAGCCCGCACGCTCCTTGAAGCCGTTGAAGAACTTCTGCAACGCCTCGTCCTTGCGGTCGCGATCGAAGCTGTCGATGATGTAGGTGCCCTCGGCGGCGGGACCGGCGATCTCGATGAATTTCTCGGAATCGAAGGCCTGCGAGCCGATGATCGGCACGGTGATGCCGGCAGCTCGGAGCTGCGCAACGAGCGGCCCGCCGGTGAAGAAGTAGCCGGTGGCATAGATACCATCGGGATTGTCGCGCTTGACGCTGGCGACGATCGATCCGAACTGACGATCCTTTAGCGAATAGCTATATTTGTTGAGAACCTCGACACTGTATTTCGGCGCGGCTTCGAGGAAGCCGTCCATGGTGGCCTGACCGTAGTCATTGTCCATGGTGATGGTGGAGATCTTTTTCAGTCCCAGCGTCTTGCCGATGTAGAGCGCGGTCGCCGCGCCCTGCGGCGGTCCGAGATGCACGAGGCGGAACATGTAGTCACCCGCACGCGTGATGTCGGGATGCACGCCGTAGGCCGCGATCATCACGACGCCCGCCTTCTGGAAGACCGGCGCCGCCGCGCGGCCGGACGCGGAATAGCTGCCGTTGACGACGAGCTTGATGCCGTCCTCGCCGATCAGCTTGTTGGCCGTGAAGATCGCCTGGTCCGACTTGGCCTGATCGTCATAGGTGACAAGCTGCACCCTCTCTCCGAGCACGCCGCCGGCCGCGTTGATGTCCTCGACCGCCATCTCGCCGGCAATCTGGGCCGATTTTCCGTCGGTCGCCGCGGGCCCCGTGAGCGGCACCTGAAATCCGATCTTGATGTCGGCATGCGCCGGCATGGTGGTCATCGCAGCGAGCACGGCAAGGCCCACCAGGCGGAGCAACGCCTTCGCGCTGAAGGCCGACGGCTCGAGGCTTTGTATCAACATGGCTTTCTCCAAAACAGTGAAGGTTGGTCGTTGCCGTCCCTAGATCAGCTTGTGCTGGCGAAGGATATCCCTGGCCCGCGCCAGCGCCGCCGCCGGCGGCCGGGCGACATCCCAGTCCGGCCGGTCGCCTTCCCGGCGCGTTGCATCGATACCGAGCTTGGTGACGGTGCCCCCCTGCTCGAGCGGCTCAGAGCGATCGGCGCGCACGGCCGGAATCACCACATGGTCGCGATCCGGCCTGGTCCGCGTCGCACAGGCCCATTCGACTTCTTGGGGATTCCAGGGGTCGATATCGTCGTCGACCACGATCACCTGCTTGATCAGATTGACCGCAGCCCACACGGCAAACATCGCCTTGCGCGCCTCGCCTGGCCCCGGCGCGCGCAGCGCCACCACCGCATGCAGCCGGCCCGCGCCGCCGACACCAACCGCGACCTCGCGCACCGACGGGACCGCGTTACGCACCACGCGGCATAGCCCCGCCGCGATCGCAACGCCCCCGAGCAGGCAGTGCTCAGGGTGATAACCCGGCAGGATGACCTGAAAAAGCGCATTCCGGCGGCGGGTCAGACGCGAGAACGTCGCGACAATGCCGGCGCCGTAATTTTCGTACATCCCATGAAACTCACTGACCGCGCCCTCCATGAAGGGTTCGCCCGCATCGAGCGTACCTTCCAGTACGCATTCGCAATGCGCGGGAACCAGGAGATCGGACTGTGTGCAGCGAGTGACTTCGAGCGGCTCGCCGAGCAGCGCGCCCGCGATCGGAAGTTCGTCGTCACCAAGGCCAAGGTAGAGGCATGCGGCGACCAGCACCGCCGGATGGTTGCCGATGCAGACCGCGATGTCGAGCTTCTCGCCCCGGGCTTGTGCCGCGCGCGCCAGGATTGCAAGATGATGATTGGGCGCGATGCCGACAAACGCCCGATCGCCGCCAATCGGCATCAACCTCGCGATCGACAGGTTGGTCTGCCCGGTCACCCGATCCATGGCGACGATCGCGCCGGCGGTGATGTATGGTCCACCCTCCTTTTCAAAGAAGCGAGGAATGGGCAGTTCGTCAAGCAATGACGGCGCGACAACGACGTGCTCTTGGCAGGGCGCTGAAGAGACGATTCGATGCG
>JAFAUV010000096.1 GCA_019243075.1 Bradyrhizobium sp. | reverse complement strand
CGGCATCGGCGCGGAAGAGCGCGGCCAAGCGGAAGCGATCGCACGCTCGACCGATGCGTGCCTGTCGCTTGGCGTGCCGAATGTCGCGATCGTGACCGGCGAAGGCATGTCCGGCGGCGCGATCGCGATCACCACCGCCAACCGCGTGCTGATGCTGGAGCACGCGATCTACAGCGTGATCTCGCCGGAGGCGGCGTCCTCGATCCTCTGGCGCGACGGCACCAAGGCGCAGGAAGCCGCCAACAGCATGAAGATCACGGCGCAGGACATGCTGCGATTCGGGGTCATCGACACCATCCTGAAGGAGCCCGTCGGCGGTGCCCACCGCGATCCGGCGGCCATGATCGCGGCCACCGGCGAGGCCATCGGGCAGGCCTTTTCCGAGCTGAAGGGGCTGGATGCGGAGGCGATCCGCAAGCAGCGGCGGCAGAAATTCCTCGACATCGGCCGCAAACTCGGCTGACGGCGCGAATTCGTTCCGAAAAGCCACAGTCGCAGTCTTTTTGCGCGGATGGGGCCGGATTGCGTATTTCGGCCGCAATTAGGCCCAGAGCCCATATTTATCCTCCGTTGACTATGCTGCCCTTGCAACGCGCCGCGGTGCCGGCTTCGCCTTGCCGGGCGGGGGTCGAAAGGATAGAATTTTAACAATGGCTTCAGGGTATTCGCGTCTCGTCTGGGGTTTGGCGGAATGCCCGGTGGGTGTGGAGCTTCTCACGTGATCAATCGCACGCTCGTCCGCGCGCTCATCACCTCGGTGGCGCTTGCCGCAACCGGCGCGCTGCTGGCCGGCTGCGAGGTCGATGAAGCCGCGCTCGCCACCAATGCCAAGGCCAACCAGCCGGTCCCGCCCAAGCTGATCGCGGCGATGGTCGAGAAGGACATGGATCTGCAATCGCCGATCCTGGTCCGGCTGTTCAAGCAGGAGGCCGAGCTCGAGGTCTGGAAGCAGAACCGCTCCGGCAAGTTCGAGCTCCTGAAGACCTATCCGATCTGCCGCTGGTCGGGCGATCTCGGCCCCAAGGTGCGCGAAGGCGACCGCCAGGCGCCGGAAGGCTTCTACTCGATCTCTCCGGCGCAGATGAATCCGCAGTCGGCCTATTATCTCTCCTTCAACACCGGCTATCCGAACGCCTATGACCGCGCGCTCGGCCATACCGGCTCGGAGCTGATGGTGCATGGCGATTGCTCCTCGCGCGGTTGCTACGCGATGACGGACGAACAGATCGCCGAGATTTACGCGCTCGGCCGTGAGTCCTTCTTTGGCGGCCAGAAGGCGTTCCAGTTCGAGGCGTTTCCGTTCCACATGACGCCCGTGAACATGGCCAAGCACCGCAACAATCCGAACATGCCGTTCTGGCGCATGATCAAGGAAGGTTACGATCATTTCGAGATCACGCATCAGGAGCCGAAGGTCGATTTCTGCGAGAAGCACTACGTGTTCGATGCGGTCCGCGCGCCCAACGCGACGCGGGACCCCGTGTTCAACGCCGCCGCAAAATGCCCGGCTTACGCCATTCCCGACGAAATCGCGAATGCCGTGAAGCAGAAGCAGGAGCAGGATGAGGCCGAGTTCAACAAGCTCGCCGCCAAGGGCACGCCGGTCGCCAAGCTCAACACCGGCATCGACGGCGGCATGAACCCGATCTTCGCTTCACATGTGCCCGGCGCCAGCACCGGCCTGTCCGAGGGCGGCGACGGCCAGGGCCTGTCGCTGCTCTCGATGTCGCGCGCCCCCGGCACCATTCCCGGCACGGTGAACCCGCCGCGCGCGCCCTGGCAGCAAGGCGATGAGCCGGCGGTCGCCGTTGCGGCATCGCAGGCTCCGGCCTCCGGCAAGAATACGCAGGCCGCTAATACGCAGATCGCTTCCGCCGCGCCGGCCCAGGCTGCCACTGCGCCATCGCAAGCCGCCGCACCGCCTTCGGAAGGCTTCTTCTCGAGCCTCGCCCGCAAGGTCGGCCTCGGCGCCGCCGCCGACACCGCCGCGTCCACGACGCCGCCAGCGCCCGACGCCAAGCCCAAGACGGCCGCCAAGCCCCTGCCGAAGGCGTTCAAACCGGCCGAGACCAGGCAGGCCGAAAGCAAGCCGGCCCGCCCGCCGCTGAAACCGTCGGTCACGGATAGCCCGGCCACCGCCGATGCCGCTGTCGCCGCCGCGCCCGCCGCCCAGCAGAACAACCTCGTCGCCGGCGCGCAGCCGATCGTGCAATCGAACTCGTTCGACAACCGCTTCTCCGCGGTGAAATAAAGCGCGGCGCTGGAGCCGCCTTCTTCGTTCGCTCAGATTCAATTTTCAAACAGCCACGTCGACGGTCCCAGTCGTCATTGCAAGCGAAGCGAAGCCTCGCGAGTTGAGAGATTGCAATGACGACGTGAAGGCACGCCTCGGCATTCCCGCGGCACCAAATGCCCGAGTGATGCATGCATCATCGCGCCCCGAAAGAAGAGGGCACAGGGAATGCCGGGTGATGGCCTCACCCATGGCCCGCCTGCAACAAAAAAAGCAGGCGGCAGTCACCACAGGTTAAGCCGTTTCAGCCGGCATTCCCTGCACGATGGTGTTAACGCTGCTCCGCGCTCTCCTCGGTGTACCGGGCTTTTTAGCCACCGTCGCTTCGCAGGATCGACCCTGCGAAACTTGACCCCAGCGTCGGGGGGACAGGACCACACGGCTTCGCCGTCCGCCAACGCGCAAGCTCGCCTGCCGCGCATCAGCGTCCATCGCATCCCGCACCCAACGTTCGTGGCGATCGGCCGAAACGCCCCTCTTCATGAGAGCGCGG
>JAFAUV010000426.1 GCA_019243075.1 Bradyrhizobium sp. | reverse complement strand
GGCATCGACATGATCTTCTTCGACGGGGAGGAAGGCGCGATCTCGATGGGCGCGGGCGACCCGAATTTCCGCCCGGTGGGCTCGGCGCATTTCGCCGAGCATTTGTCGGAGTTCTATCCGGACGCCAAGCCGGAAAAGGCCGTCGATTTCGACATGGTCTGCGACCGCGACCTGCATCTGCAGCCCGAGCCGTCGTCGATCCGCTCCGCGCCGGCGGAAGTGAAGAAATTCTGGGACATCGGCATGAAGACGGCGCCGAAGGCCTTCAACCACGCTCCGTTGCGCTACTCGATCGAGGACGACCACACCAATCTGCAAGAGGCCGGCATCCCGAGCCTGGTCGTGATCGATTTCGATTACGAGCCCTTCTACAACACGCTGCAGGACACGCCCGACAAATGCTCGACGCAAAGCCTGGAAGCGGTGGGGCGGACATTGTTGCAGTATCTGTATTTACCGTGAGCGGCGGCAAAACCTGGCTTGTGAAGCCCGGGCTTGAACCCGCCGATGGCGAGAACTAAGGGCTATCCGCCCTTTCCCGCCCTCGCGTGCAGCATCGCGTCGAACGCGTCCTTGATGGCGCGGACATGGGGGTCCTTATAAGGGAAATCCGCGTTATGCGCGTGCACCAGCATCGAGGCATTGACCTCGAACACGACGAGATTGCCATCCCGGTCGAGCGCACAATCGATGCCGAAATAATCCAGCCCGATGCGCGCGCGGATCGCATTCAGCGTGTGGTAATGCACCGGGCCGAACACCGCGCCGGGATTGGCGAGGAACGCGGCCTCCTCCTGCTGCATCCAGGCATGATCGCCCATGGCGGTGGAAACGTGATGCACCTTCCACTCGTTTCCGATCGCCAGGTGATAGGGCATGATCTTGTCGCCGACAAAGAGGAAGCGGTATTTGCGGAAGTGCCCGTCGGCAGAGCCATAGTCGATATATTCGATCAGATAGTGATCGCCCTGGCGCCGGGCGAGGTAGTCCGAAAGCATGGCCGCATCGCCGCACTTCTCGAAATCATCGCCGCCATGAGTGCCCGCAGGCCGGACCAGGAGCGGGAAGGAGAACGGCACGCGCGCCTCGCGCAGGGCGGCTTCACCATCCCCTTGCGCCGGCAGGCGCAGAATGTTCGGGATCCGGCAGCCCGGAATGCCCGATAGCAGCTCGGCGATGGCATCGCGCGTGGTGTGGCTGATCTTGCCGGGGTCGTTGATGACGGGCTTGCCGAGCTGAGCGGCGAGGCGGGCCGCGATGGGCAGCACGGCCTCGGACTGGTCCGCATCCGAGATCAGATTGACGACGAGATCGAACGAGCCGAGCCCGGAGAGGTCGGGCGTGCCGGAGCCGAACAGCGCCAGCGTGTCGGTATCGTAGGTGACGTCCTTGAACAGATATTCGGTGGGCGTGTTGCCGCCAAAAGGTGCATAGAGCGCGAGCACGCGGAAATCCGCGGGAGACTTGATCCCCCGCTTGCGGATCAGCGGCTGGATCTGCGCGGCCGCGGCATAGGACGCGCGGGCCGCCGCGGCGTCACCCTGTCGCTGGCGGATACCGCCGATCCAGTACAGGCTGTCAGCGTCGCGCGGATCGAGCGCCAGCGCCTTGTTGAAATGGTCAAGCGCCGCGTCGACCTCGCTCAGCTCGAAGCAGGCCTTGCCGAGCCGGTGCTGGACCTGGGCATCGTTCGGCCTTTCCTCGGCCAGCTCGTTGAGAAGCGCCTTGGCGACGACCATCTGTCCCGTCGCCATCAGCGCCTGCGCCAGATTGGTGCGCGCCGGCCAGTGCGAGTGGCTGAGCTTGATGGCGTGCAGGTAGAGCGGGATCGCGTCCTGCGCCTGGCCGGACTGCATCTGCACATTGCCGAGATTGCACCAGCACCCGATCATGTTCGGCGCGATCCGGAGCGCCGCCGTGTAGCTCGCACCCGCCAGCACGAGATCGCCGCGAACCATATAGGCGTTGCCGAGCCCGGCATGCAGCGCGGCCCTGGTCACCATCGCGGCCTGATCGGTCGCCTCTCCGGCGGCAACGAGCCCGCCGCGAAAGGCGGCGATAGCCTCATCGAGCCGCCCCTGGGATTGCAGCTCCTGCCCCAGCGCGAGCTGCTGCACCACGATCGGAGGAACCATTTGGTCGGCGGAGAATGGAGTGGCGGCGTTGCTGGCGGTCACGGGGAGCTCTCGCGGTAGGGATCGGTTAACCATGATGGTCACCGGTAAACAAAACCTTTCCAACCGCGTCGGCGCGGGATTCTGGTTGGCTTAAATCTCCGTCATTTCCTTCTCCCGCGGCGCAGGCGAATCAGCCGGCCATGGTGTAAGGCGGGAGCCGTGAGATCGCGAACGCGCCCGATGAGAGCGAGACAGAGCCCGGCCAGGCAGCAAACGAGCGGGCAAGCCTGGGCGCCGCGGCTGGCGCAGGAAGCCCGCTTGCGCGAGCTGGATGCGCGGCTGGCGCGATCCGAAACGGCGGACGAGGCGATCAATCTCGAAATCGAGCGCGCTGCGCTGCTGGGGGCGCTGAACCGCCGGCAGGATGCGCAGCAGGCTTTTGTCGCGGTCCTGCGCAAGGCGCCGACCCATTTCAGCGCGCTGAACGAATTCGGCACGCTGCTCGCCGCGACGGGCGCGATCGAAGCCGCCTGCCGCGTCTATGCCGAGGCGATCCTGCACCATCCCGACAATCCGCTGGCGCGGGTCAATCTCGCAAACCTACTGCTCCGTACCGCGCGCTACCGCGAGGCGCGCGAACATTACGAACGCGCGCTGCAAGCCGATCCCGGTCACGCCGAGGCGCATCAGGGGCTCGGTGCGGTGCTTTCCGACCTCGGCGACCGCGCCGGCGCCCGCGAGCACTTCAAGAAAGGGTTTCTCGGCCGCGCGGTCTCGACCCTGCCCTATCGCGGCGACAAGCCGCCGATCCCCTTGCTGCAGCTTGTCTCTTCCGGCGGCGGCAATATTCCATGCGCCCTGTTTCTGGACGACACCCAGTTCCTGACTTCGGTGGTTGTCACCGATCATTACGATGCTTCGACGCCGCTGCCGCCGCATAGCCTGATCTTCAACGCGATCGGCGATGCCGATCTCTGCGGACCCGCGCTTGCCGCCGCCATAGAGCTCGTCGCCGGGGTCAAGGTGCCCGTGATCAACCATCCCGCGGCCGTGACGACAACTGGACGCATTGCCAATGCCCAGCGGCTACACGGCATCGAGGGCGTGCGCACGGCGCACACAAAGGCGGTCGCGCGCGAGGTGCTCACGAATGCAGATGGCGCGCGCTCGCTGGCCGGCTGCGGGTTTTCCTTCCCGCTATTGCTGCGCTCGCCCGGCTATCACACCGGCCGGAATTTTGTGCTGGTGGAAGGCGCCGCCGACTTGCCGGCCGCGGCCGCGCAGCTTCCCGGCGAGGAATTGCTGGCGATCGAATATCTCGACGCGCGCGGAAGCGACGGCAACGCGCGCAAATTCCGCGTGATGATGATCGACGGCAAACTCCATCCGCTGCATCTGGCGATCTCGCAACACTGGAAGGTGCATTACTTTACCTCCGACATGGCCGATCAGCCCACCCACCGGGCCGAAGAAGCGAAATTCCTGGAGGACATGCCGGCCGTGCTGGGCGCAAAGGCCATGCGCGCGCTCACGGCGATCCAGGCCGCGCTCGGCCTGGATTATGCCGGCGTCGATTTCGGCCTTTCACCCGATGGCGATGTGCTGATGTTCGAGGCCAATGCCACCATGGTGATTGCAAAACCCAACGACGATGCGCACTGGGCCTATCGCCGCAACGCCATCGACGGCGCGGTGGAAGCCGTGGTGGCGATGCTCAAGCGTGAGGCAGCGGCTTCACCCCGCCATCGCCGCTAGACAAAAATCAACTGGCGCCTGCTCCCCGGCGCGCCAGGCCAGCGCGGCGTCGGCCGCCCCCGCACACGCAGCAGAGCAGGATCAGGGTTCCCCGCCCGGTGTTGACGATAAGTCGTGGCATCACCTTGGCATTTCCATCCACCCGGTCCTGCCGGCTTGGGCGAGGGGCGGCGCATGCGGGTTCGATAAACACCTGCTTCGTCAAGCAAAAACGCGCTGATCCACACCGCGAAATTGAGCCGGGCGAGATACCGCCGCCGCATTGTCGTAACAATTCGTGGCGATCTTTGCGGCGGCGCTTCGCTGGGGAACATGGTCTGTGATTGCATCGCGTATTGCCGCGCTTCTTGTCGCCGGCTTCGCAGGTCTTATGGTGCTGCACCTTTCGCGCGCCTCCGCGCAATGGTGGCACCGTGCGCCCGCCGATTACGAGGACTGCGCCGAAGCCGCCGAGAAGCTGGCAACCAAGGAAGAGAAGTCGGCCGCGCTCGCCGAATGCAGCGCCAAGTTCGCCGGACGCCGCAAGCCCGGCGGCGGCTATACCTACTACGACTTCATGCAGGACAAGAGTTTTGACATCGCCGGTCCGAACCCGACCCCTGCGGAGCAGAAGCGGATCGACGAACAGTACACCCTCTATCTGGAAAACCAGCGGCGCCGCGACATCGCCGCCGCCTTCGCCAAGCAGCAA
>JAFAUV010000406.1 GCA_019243075.1 Bradyrhizobium sp. | reverse complement strand
GCCGTTGTCGACCAGCCGCGCGACCTGATCGACCACCGCGCCGACCGGGACGGAGCGGGACGGCCCGCGGCCGAACGGGATGATGCAGAAGGTGCAACGGTGGTCGCAGCCGTTCTGCACTTGCACGAACACGCGCGGCAGGCCGCTCTGGAAACCATCGACGAGATGCGGCGCCATCGCCTTGACCGCCATGATGTCGCTGACCGCGACCTTTTCGCCGGCCTCGGCATCGAACGCGGCGCGCGCCGCGCGCCAAGCATCGGTTCGCATCTTGTCGTCATTGCCGAGGACGCGATCGACCTCGGCCATCCCGGCGAACATCGCGCTCTGCGTCTGCGCTGCGCAGCCGGTGACGATGATGCGCGCGTCCGGCCGCTGGCGCTTCAGCCGCCGGATCGATTGCCGCGCCTGCGCCACCGCCTCGTTGGTGACGGCGCAGCTGTTGATGACGATGGTGTGATCGAGCCCGGCGCTCTCGGCCTTACGCGCGATCACCTCGGATTCGAACGCGTTGAGGCGGCAGCCGAAGGTGATGACCTGGATGCCCATGGCTACGCGACGGAGGCGAACAGCGCCGGATCGAACGTCCCCTCATATTCGAACGCCGCCGTGCCGGTCATCAGCACATGGTCGTCGCGCCCGCGCCAATCGATCGCAAGCTTGCCGCCGGGCAGCGCGATCTCGACATGGCGGCTGGCGCGCTTCAGCCGCGCCGCCGCCACCGCGGTGGCGCAGGCCGCCGAGCCGCAGGCCTTGGTCAAGCCCGCGCCGCGCTCCCAGGTGCGGATCGTGATGTGATCGCGATCGACGATATGGGCGAGCGTGATGTTGGCGCGCGCGGGAAAGATCGGGTGATTTTCCAGGAGTGGCCCGAAACGCCCGAGATCGTAGGCGTTGACGTCATCGACCCAGAACACCGCGTGCGGATTGCCCATGCTGACGGCTGAGGGCGAATGCAGGATCGGCTTGTCGATCGGCCCGATCTGCAATTCGATGTAACGGGTATCGCGAAATTCCTCGGCGAGCGGAATATCCTGCCAGCCGAATTTCGGCGCGCCCATGTCCACGGTGTAGAGATCGGGCGCCGGCCCCTGCCAGCAATTTAACAGGCCCGCCGCGGTCTCGAAGGTGACCGCGGTCTTGCCGGTCTGCTCGAACAGCCGCCGCGCCACGCAGCGCATGCCGTTGCCGCAGGCGCCGGCCTCCGATCCGTCATTGTTGTAGATGCGGATGAAGGCTTCGGTGCCGGCGAGCCGCGCCGGTTGCAAGACCATGAGCTGATCATAGGGGACCTTTGCCGCCACCGCGCGCGCATCAGCGGCGGTCATCTTGCCCGCGGTGCCGCGCAGATCGACCACGATGATCTCGTTGCCGATCCCGTTCATCTTGGCGAAGGCGTGGTTGGCGAGCGCGCTCATGAAAAGCCCTAAATTCCGCCTGCCTTATATGGCGAATGATGGCGGATTGACTAGTGCGGCGACTTTGAAGTTCCGATCAGATGTGCCGCGCGCTCGCCATCGGAACTTCAAAGTCAAAGCCGCACTAGAATCAAAGGTTTGCTAGTGCTCTTCGATTCCGAAGTTCGCAAGCGAATGCGCCGCGATATGATGCGAACTTCGGAATCGGAGCACTAGCCCGCAGGGCTGATGACCGATCTGTTAGGGGACGCTGGCCGCCGTAGCGTGTTAGGGTTGCGCCTCACCGGGACAAATCACGACGGCCCAAATCACGACGGCTATGGAGCAATCCGGATGAATCTCCCCTTCCTTTCTCGCCTTGCCTTGGCTGCCCCCATCGCCGCGGCCGCGATCTGGTGCGGGACTGGCAGCGCCCTGGCACAGGCAGCGTCGCCGACGCCGTCGACCTCCGCAAGCCCGGCGCCATCGCCTTCCGCCAGCCCCGCTCCGGCCCCCGCGCCCTCGGTCCAGACCGCGGATCCCTTCGGCGAGTCGATCACGCTTTCGGCCAAGAAGGTCGTCATCTTCAAGGGCAATGCGAACTGGGATTCGGCATTCGACACCCTGGTCGATTCGTTCAAGGCGTTGAATGCGCTGCTCGACAAGCAGGGCATCAAGCCGGCGGGCAATGTGATGATCGTCTACACCTCGACGGATGACACCGGCTTTACCTATCTGGCAGAAATTCCCGTCGACCAGGAGCCGAAGAACCTGGCGAAGAACATGAGCATGGGCCAGTCGCCGGAAGGCAAGGCGCTGAAATTCGTCCACCGCGGCTCCTACGACAACATGGACAACACCTATGAGGCGATCACCAATCACCTCGACGACAAGAAGCTGGAAGCCAAGGACACCTTCATCGAGGAGTACATGACCGATCCGCTGAAGACCGCCGAGGACAAGCTCGTCATCAATGTCTATGTGCCGCTGAAATGAGAAACCGGTCCTTTGCCATCGCCGTCGCCCTTCTCGTGACTGCGCCTGCGCTGGCGCAGACACCGGCCGACTTTCCGTCGGCGATCTCGATCACCGGCGAAGCCAGCATTTCGGTGCCGCCCGATATCGCCTTCGTCGATGCCGGCGTCGCGTCCGATGCCAAGACTGCGCGCGAAGCATCCGAGGCCAACAACGTCGCGATGGGCAAGCTGATGACAGCGTTGAAGGGCGCCGACATCGATGCCAGGGACATCCAGACCTCGCGGCTGTCGCTGCAGCCGCAATATGCGCCGAACCGGTCCGGCCCTTCGCCCGTCGTCGGCTACCGCGCCTCCAATCGCGTCACCGTGCGCATTCATGATGTGACCAAGGTTGCTAACGTGATCGACACGCTGGTCGGCGCCGGCGCCAATGACATCGGCAACGTCAACTTCGAGGTCTCACAGGCCTCAAAGCTGCTCGACGATGCCCGCGAGAAGGCCGTCGCCGATGCGCGCCGCAAGGCCGAGATCTACGCCAAGGCCGCCGGTGTCACGCTGGGTGCGCCGTTGAGCATCTCCGAGGAAGGCGCGCCGCAGCCCGCGTTCCGTGGCAAGATGGCCATGCCCATGGCGGCCGCCGCGCCGACGCCGATTGCGCAAGGCGAGGAAACGCTGTCGGTGTCGGTCAGCGTAACCTGGGCGATCAAGGCCGGCCAATGAAGCTCCGCTGCGGCAACATATGAGATGTCGCCCCAGCGAAAGCCGGCACTCGCGTTGCTCGCTTGTCCAGGACGACTGTGGTTGGATTTCCGCTACAACTAAATCTCAACCACCTGTCCCGGCTTCAGCACCGCGAATTTCTCACGCGGCACCTGCGCTGCATCGAGCGCCTCCGCCAGCGCAATTGCCGGCGCATCGATGGCTTCGTCGGTCAACTGGAACGTGCCGTGGTGATGGGCCAGCGCCTGCTTGGCGCCGCAATCGGCCAACGCCTTCACTGCATCCGCCGGGTTCATGTGCTGGTCGCGCATGAACCAGCGCGGCTCATAGGCGCCGATCGGCAGGATCGCGAGCTTGATCGGACCGTGTGCTTCCGCCACGCGGCGGAAATGTCGGCCATCGCCATAGCCGGAGTCGCAGACGATGTAGAACTTGCCGGACGCCGTCTCCAGCACGAAGCTTGCCCACAAGGCCTTGTTGCGATCGAACAGGCCGCGCGCCGACCAGTGCCGCGTCGGCACCAGCGTGACCGCAAGGCCGCTCCCGAGTTCGACGCGGTCCTGCCAGTCATAGGCCTCCGCCTTGATCGCGGGATCCGCGGCTTTCATGGTCACATCATTGCCGAGCGGCGTGATCACCCTCGGCGAAAATCTCGCCGCCAGTTTCGACAGCGTTGCGGTGTCGAGGTGGTCGTAATGGCCATGCGAGACCAGGACCACGTCGATGCCGGGCAGCGCGTCGAATGCGATGCCGGGATCATTGTGCCGCCGCGGCCCCGCGAACGAAAACGGCGAGACCCGTTCCGACCAGACGGGGTCGACGAGGATGTTGAGGCCCGCGGTCTGGATCAGCCAGCTCGCATGCCCGATAAAGGAGAAGCGCGCCTTGCCTCCCTCGACCTTCCGCGGCGGCGTATCCGCATAGGGGCTCGGCGCCCAATCCGGCCACGGCGCACGCTGGCCGCGGCCGCCGAATTGCCAGCGCAGCACCTCTGCCAGCGTCCTCGGCGGCGAGCCGTCGGGGTCGAAGAAATGCAATCCGTCGAAATGATCGGAGATGGGGCCGGAATAGGTTTTCATGCGCGACAACCAGATGGGCGGTACGCCGATCGCGACGGCTGCGCCGGCAAGCGCCCCCAGAACACGTCGGCGGGTGAGTTTCATGGGTGGATTTGGTCTCGAAACGGCAGGTTCAGGCTAGATGGGGTGGCTGCCCGAGGGCGGAAAGATAGGCCTTTTCCGCAAGTTTCCTTGACTTTGGGAGCTGTCGGGTATTTAACCCCGCCCGTTCATCGGAAAGGTCTTCTTTTCGAGCCACCGACCGGCCCCACGAGGCCGGAGGTCAACGCCCGACAGCGCGATGCGCCCTCGGGCGCGAACGTGTTTGGACTTTCTTTTCCCTCGCCCCGCCTTGCCGGGAGGGGTGAAGGAACAACAGGACAACGGCATTGTTCGATAACCTGTCGGAAAAGCTTGGTGGCATCCTCGATCGGCTGACGGGCCGCGGCTCGCTGGCCGAGGCCGATGTCGACGCCGCGATGCGCGAGGTGCGCCGGGCGCTCCTGGAGGCCGACGTGGCGCTCGAGGTCGTGCGCGGCTTCACCGAGCGCGTGCGCGAGCAGGCGGTCGGCGCCACCGTGGTCAAGTCGGTCACGCCCGGCCAGATGGTGGTCAAGATCGTCCATGACGAATTGGTCAACACGCTGGGCTCCGACGGCCAGACCATCGATCTCAATGCCGTGCCGCCGGTCGCAATCATGATGGTCGGCCTGCAGGGCTCCGGCAAAACCACCACCACGGCCAAGCTTGCCCGCCGCCTGGCGCAGCGCGACAGGCGCAAGGTGCTGATGGCCTCCCTCGACGTCTACCGTCCGGCCGCCATGGAGCAGCTCGCCGTCCTCGGCCGCGACCTCGAGATTGCGACCCTGCCCATCGTCGCCGGCCAGCAGCCGCCGCAGATCGCCAAGCGCGCGCTGGAGGCAGGCCGGCTCGTCGGCTATGACGTCGTGCTGCTGGATACTGCCGGCCGCACCACGCTCGACGAAGAGATGATGGCGGAAGCGGCCAGCATCAAAGCGACGGCCGATCCGCATGAAATATTGCTGGTCGCCGACGCGCTGACCGGTCAGGACGCCGTCAACCTCGCGCGCTCCTTCGACCAGCGTGTGGGTCTCACCGGCATCGTGCTGACGCGCGTCGACGGCGACGGCCGCGGCGGCGCGGCACTCTCGATGCGTGCGGTCACGGGCAAGCCGATCAAGCTGATCGGCACCGGCGAAAAGACCGATGCGCTGGAAGACTTTCATCCGAGCCGCATCGCCGGGCGCATCCTCGGCATGGGCGACATCGTCTCGCTG
>JAFAUV010000353.1 GCA_019243075.1 Bradyrhizobium sp. | reverse complement strand
GTCGCCGAGGCCGGCAGCAGTCACGATCGCGCCGCCGCAGCGCGACGCGTGACCGTTGCCGAGCTTGCAGACGACGGGCACGCCGATCTGCAGCGGCTCCCAAGTCGAGATGCCGCCATTCTGCGGAAAGGGATCGAGCATGATGTCGATGCTGGAGATCAGTTTGAGATGCTCCGTGCGCGGGCTCGACCCGAAGCAGCGCAGGCGATCCTCCGGAATACCGCTCGCTACGAAGCGCCCAATCAGGGTGTCGCGCACCAGCGCGTCATCCAGCGTGCCGTGCTTCACCGCGATGACGGCGCCCGGGATTGCCTGCAAGAGGCGGGCCCATACTGAAAGCGCATGATCCGAAATCTTCTCGGAGCGGTTGAACACGCCGAAGGTGACATGGCCGTTCGCGAGCATCGGCAGCGGCGACGGTGGAATATCCGGCGGTGGTTCGATCGTGATCAGCGCCGGCAGGTCATGGACCGTTTCGGCAAACAGCGGCCGGACCTGCGCGGGTATCACGATCGGGTCCGCCAGCAGATAGTCCATCGTAGGCAGGCCCGTGCCGCTGACGTGACCGAACGCCGTGACCTGAACCGGCGCGGGCTTCATGGCGAACACCGGAAGCCGGTTGCCATCCGTGTGGCCGGACAGGTCGACGAGAATGTCCACCTGATCGGCTTCGATGCGGTCGGCGAGCTTGTCGTCGGCGAGCTGCCAGGCTTCGACCCAGCGGTCCGCCAGCGATTTGCATAGCGCGGTGGTGGCATCCTGCAACGGAGAGTTGGAATAGCAGATGGCCTCAAACCGCTTGCGGTCGCGATGGCGCAGCACCGGCAGAAAGGCGAGTGCTGCGGAATGCTCCCGGAAATCACCGGAGACATAGCCAACCACGATGCGCTTCTCGGGATCGAGCGGCCGCGCCTTCAATTGCCGTCGCGGCAGTTTGGCCCCGATCTGGTCCCACCAATAGCGGCGGGCGGTCTGCAGCGCGACGAAATCGACGCCGGGCAGGAAGTCCAGCGCGAATATCTTCCGCGTGATCGCATCTTCATAGTCCGGATCGATCGCCAGCGCGCGGTCAAAATGCGCAATCGCCGCCACAGGGCGGCCAAGCTGGGCGAAGCAGCCGCCGAGCAGGGTCAGCGCCAGTTTCGAGTTTGGATTTAGTTCGAGAACCCTGTTGCAGAGCGGGATGGCCGGGGCGACCTTGCCGCGAAGCAGACCGATGTAAATCTTGCAGCACTGGGCTCTTTCGTTGCGCGGATCGCCGTTCAGCGCGGCGTCGATGTCGACCTCCGCCTTGTCGAGCTCGCCCAATTGCAGGAAGAGCCGGCTGCGCTGCAGCAGCACCGCGGCCGCCGTCGGCTTGACCGCAAGCGCCGCATTCATATGGGTCAACGCGCCTTCGTGCTCGCGCTGGTGCAAATGAACGAGACCCTTGCCGAGCATGGCTGGCGCCAGCTGCGGATTGAGCGACAGTGCGCGGTCGAAACCCTGATCGGCCTCCTCGTAGCGATCGACCAGCAACAGCACCATGCCGCGGTTGCAATGGGCATCGGCATAATCGGACTTGAGCGCGATGGCGCGGTCATGCGCGGCGATCGCCGCCTCGAACCGCTCCAGGTTCATCAGCGTGTTGCCGAGATTGGTGAGGGCAACCGGGAAGTTCGGATTGAGCGTGACGGCCGCCTCCAGGCAAACGCGGGCTTCTTCGTATCGGCCGAGCCCGGACAGCGCCGTTCCCAGGTTGGATTGCGCCTCGGCGGAACGAGGCTCGAGGCCGGCCGCGCGCGTCAGCGTTGCCACCGCCTCCTCGAGCCGCCCGCCATCGACCTGCGAGGCGCCGAGCAGGTGCAACGTGTCAAAATGATTCGGCAGGTCCTTCAGAACATGCCGGCACAGCGCCTCGACCTCGCCGTGTCGGCCTTGCCGATAGGCCCCGACCGCGACCGGCAGCAGCAGTTCAGCCTGCTTGCTGGCTTGCTCGAGCTGCCTTGCGTCCTGGAACGCGAGCGAACCGGGGCTGCTTTGCAATTGCAATTCTCCGCAGAAACTCCATCCTTGCGATGGCTGCTAGGATTCTCGGTGATTCGCGACCGGTTGGCGAATGCGTTCTCGGCAATTTGGCAACCGGTTTTGCGTTATTCCTGTATCCGCGTTCTGCGTTGATTCGCTGACCTCACCGACAGGCCTTCAGGTTGCATCGTGTTGCCCACTGCTCGTTCTCCAGCTGTCAAATCGGACGACCGGACCAAGCTTGAGTCCGCAGACAGTCATGCGTTGCGGATCGCCTGCGGCGCCGCCAACAGCATCGCGTTCGTCTCCGGCAACTTCAACGTCGTCCACCCAGGACACCTCCGGCTGTTGAAATTCGCCGCCGAGCAGGCCGATCTGCTCGTGGTCGGCGTCAATTCCGACACCGCCCCGGGCGTCACGGTTCCGCAGCAGATGCGCCTGGAGAACGTCTGCTCGATCAGCATGGTCGACTACGCGGTTTCCCTGAACGTGCCGGCCGAAACCTTCATCGCCTCGCTGAAGCCAAACGTGGTGGTCAAGGGCAAGGAGTATGAGCACCGCGACAATGCGGAACAGGCGGTGGTCGACGCCTATGGCGGGCGGCTGGTGTTCTCCTCCGGCGAGCTGCGCTTCGCCTCACTGTCGCTGCTGGAGCGGGATTACACGGATGCGGATATTTCCGCGGTCACCAAGCCGCTGGATTTTCCGAGCCGCCACGGCTTCCAGCTCGCGCAGCTCAAATCGACGCTGGCCAAGATGGCGGGCATGCGCGTCCTCGTCGTCGGAGATCTCATCATCGACGAATATGTCACCTGCGACCCGGTCGGCATGTCGCAGGAAGACCCCACCATCGTCGTGACCCCGATCGTGACCAAGACGTTCGTCGGCGGCGCCGGCGGCGTTGCGGCCCATGCGCGCGGCCTCGGCGCCGAGGTACGCTATTGCACCGTGGTCGGCGACGATGAGGCCGCGGCGTTTGCGCTGGAGAGCCTGGGGCAGCAAGGGGTGCGCTGCGATCACTTCACGGACGCCACGCGGCCCACTACCCGCAAGCGCCGCTACCGCGCGCTGAGCAAGACGCTACTGCGCGTCAACTATTTGCGCCATCACGCCCCGAGCGCCGACATCCAGGCCAGAATGCTCCGGGCGATCGAACAGGCGCTTCCGAGCTGCGACCTGCTTCTGTTCTCCTGTTTCAATTATGGCTGCCTGCCGCAGGACCTCGTCGATGCCATTACCGCGAAGGCCCGCGAGCACGACGTGATGCTCGCGGCCGACAGCCAGGCCTCCTCGCAGCTCGGCGATGTCTCGCGCTTCAAGGGCATGAGCCTGATTACGCCGACAGAGCGCGAGGCGCGGCTTGCCTTGAACGACTTCGAAACCGGTCTTGCCTTTATCGGCGAGCGCTTGATCCACAAGGCCAATGCCAAAAACCTCGTGATCACCTTGGGAGCGGAGGGGATGCTGGTCCACACGCTGCGCGACGGCGAGTTCCTGACCGACCGGCTGCCCGCCCTCAATCCGTCGCCCAAGGACGTCGCCGGCGCCGGCGACAGCTTCTTCATGAGCTCGTCGATGGCGCTGCGGGTTGGCGCCGACATCTGGCAGAGCTCCTATCTCGGTGCCCTCGCAGCCGCGTTGCAGGTGTCGCGCGTCGGGAACAGCCCGATGACGATCGCCGAGCTCCTGTCGGAAATCGACGGCTCGGGCTTCGATCACGACTAGGGAGAAGGAGGATGCGCGCGCTTCTTCTCGCTGCCGGAAAGGGGCTCCGCCTGTTGCCGATCACGGCGACAACGGCGAAATGCATGGTCGAGATCAACGGCCGGCCGCTGCTGGATTACTGGCTCGAGCTGTTGTTCGAGGCCGGCATCCAGCGGGTGCTGGTCAATACCCATTGGCAGGCGGATCAGGTGACCGCCTTCGCGCGGGCGTCGCGCTGGGCGGATCGCATCGACCTCGTTCATGAGAGCGAACTGCTCGGCACCGGCGGCACCGTGCTCGCCAACCGGCACTGGTTCCAGGCAAGACCCTTCATGGTCGCGCATGCCGACAATCTCACCGATTTCGACGTGCGCGGATTGCTCAAGGCGCACCGCGCGCGGCCCGAGGGACACGCCATCACCATGCTGGGCTTTCGCACCGACACCCCCTCCTCCTGCGGCATCCTCGAGCTGGATCGGCGCGGAACCGTGACCGCATTCCACGAAAAGGTGGACGATCCCCCCGGCAATCTGGCCAACGGCGCCGTCTACATCTTCGAGCCCGAAGTGGTGAACGCGATTGCCGCCATCGGGCGGCCGGTGGTCGATCTCTCGACCGAGATCATCCCGTGCTATGTCGGCCGCATGCTCTGCGTGGAAACCAGCGGCTACCATCGCGATATCGGCACGCCCGAGAGCCTGAGGCGGGCCATTGCCGACACCGCACCCGCGCGCCGTGGCGTAGCCTAGAACAGGCCGGGGAGACCTCATGAAAATCTTTCTTACCGGCGCCTGCGGCTACAAGGGTAGCGTCCTGGTCCCAAAGCTGTTGAAGGCGGGCCACGAGGTCGTCGCATTCGACATCATGTGGTTCGGCAACTTCCTCGATCCGCATCCGGATTTGACGGTGGTGCGCGGCGATATCCGCGATGCCAACGCCTACGATCTGGCCGGCATCGACGCCGTCATTCACCTCTCGAGCGTGGCGAATGATCCCTGCGGCGATCTCGATCCCAAGCTGACCTGGGAAGTCTCCTGTCTTGCGACCATGCAGCTTGCCGATCGCGCCAAACGGCGGGGCGTCAAGCGATTCATCTACGCTTCCTCGGGCAGCGTTTACGGCATCAAGGCCGAGGAGCAGGTCACCGAAGATCTCGAGCTGTTGCCGATCTCCGAATACAACAAGACCAAGATGTGCGGCGAGCGCATCTTACTGTCCTACAAGGACGATATGGTGGTGCAGATCGTGCGGCCGGCGACCGTGTGCGGGTTCTCGCCGCGGCAACGGCTCGACGTGTCCGTCAACATGCTGACCATGCAGGCCCTGACCAGCGGACGCATCACGGTGTTCGGCGGCGAGCAGACCCGGCCCAACATCCATATCGACGACATCACCGATCTCTACCTCTTCCTGCTCGACCATCCCCAGCACCAGGGCATCTACAACGCCGGATTCGAGAACATCTCGATCCTCGACATCGCCAATATGGTGGTCAAGCACGTCGATGCCGACATCGTCGTGACGCCCTCCAACGATCCGCGCAGCTATCGCGTCAATTCCGACCGCCTGCTCGCCACGGGCTTCCGGCCGAGGAAGACGGTCGAAGACGCCATCACGGAGATGATCGGCATGTATTCGCAGGGACGACTGAAGAACGAAGAGCGCTGGTACAATCTGCAATGGATGGAACGGGAGGTGCTGAAATGAGCGCGCCTGGCTTTGCAATGCCGTCGGCGCTGTTCTCCGATTATTCGGAGCGGCTCGGCGCCGCGCTCCGGGAGTTCGACTGGGCGCCGGTCGAAGGGCTCGCCCACGACCTGCTCGATTGCTGGCGCACCGGCCGCCAGGTCTTTCTGGCCGGCAATGGCGGCAGCGGCGGCAATGCCAATCATCTCGCCAATGATTTCCTTTACCCGCTGTCGAAGGCCCATGGTTCGGGTCTGCGCGTCCACTCGCTTTGCGCCAATCCGGCGGCCCTCACCTGCCTCGCCAATGACGAGGGCTATGAGGCGATCTTCTCGATGCAGCTCGCGGTGCTGGCGCGGGAGGACGACGTGCTGATCGTGCTCTCGGGCTCGGGCAACTCGCCCAACGTCCTGCGCGCGCTGGAGGAAGCCAAGAAGATCGGCATGACCAGCTATGCCATGCTCGGCTTCTCCGGCGGCAAGGCGAAGGCGCTGGCCGACGTCCCGATCCATTTCGAGATCGACGACATGCAGATCGCCGAGGATGCGCAGATGATCGTGGGCCACATGCTGCTGCAGTGGCTCTACGGCCAGCGCGAGGACGTCAATGTATTGAAGGACTGCGCGGCGGACTTGCGACAGACATGGCGACGCATGAAAAATTCCTGATCCTCGGTTCGAACTCGTTTTCGGGCGCCACCCTGGCCGATCATCTGGCGGCCGGGGGCCATGACGTGCTCGCGGCAAGCCGTTCGGAGGAGGCGCATCCCGCCTTCCTGCCCTACAGGTGGCAGGCGCGGCCCGGTCGCGTGCGCTTCATGCGCATCGATCATAATCATGATCTCGCCGAGCTGAAGGCGCTGCTCGCCGCCGAGCGTCCGACACATGTGGTGAATTTTGCCGCGCAAAGCATGGTCGGCGAGAGCTGGCTGCATCCGGACCATTGGATGATGACCAATGTGGTTTCCACGGTCCGGCTGCACGAGCTGCTGCGCAATTATGACGGCCTCGAGCGCTACGTCCACGTCACCACGCCGGAAGTCTACGGCTCGACCGATGGCTGGGTGACGGAAACGGCTCCTTTCAACCCCTCTACGCCCTACGCGGTGTCGCGGGCCGCCGCGGATATGAGCCTGCGCACCTATTTTGCACACTATGGCTTTCCCGTCGTCTTCACGCGCGCGGCCAATGTCTACGGCCCCGGCCAGCAGCTCTACCGTATCGTGCCCCGCACCATCATCGCGGCCATGGGCGGCGAAAAGCTTCGGCTCGATGGCGGCGGCAAATCGGTTCGCGTCTTCATCCATATGTCCGATGTCGCGGACGCGACCCTGAAAATCGCGCGCGGCGGCCGATTGGGCGAGGCCTACCACATCTCCGGCTACGAGCTGGTCTCGATCCGCACGCTGGTGGAGACGATTCTCAAGCAGCTCGGAAAATCCTTCGAGGAGTGTGTCGAGGTCGGCCCCGAGCGGCCGGGCAAGGACACCGCCTACATGCTGGATACCACGAAGCTGCGTACCGAGCTTGGCTGGCGCGACACCATCTCGCTGGAACGCGGCATCGACGATGTGATCCGCTGGGCCGAGCGGTTCAGGAACGAGCTGGCCAAATTGCCCGCCAAATACGTCCACAAGCCCTGATGTCCGCGAGCCCTGATGGAGAGCCGCTAATGAGGACAGGACGATGAATGCGATCATCCGCGCGTCGAGCAACCGGATCGATGCCGCCGCGCTCGAGCGCCAGGCCGCACTATTGCGCGGCAAGATCATCGAGATGTCGCACGCGGCACAGGCCGCGCACCTCGCCTCCTCGCTCTCCTGCGCGGACATCGTCTCCGCGGCCTATTGGCATGTGCTCAACATCGATCCCCGCGAGCCAAAGCATCCGCTGCGCGACCGCTTCATCCTGTCCAAGGGCCACGCGGCTGCAGCGCTTTATGCCGCGCTTGCCATGAGGGGCTTTTTCCCGGTCGAAGAGCTCGACACCTATTGCGCCGATGGCGGGCGGCTCGCCGAACATCCGCCCGCCAATCTGTTGCCCGGCGTCGAGGCGGCGACCGGCTCGCTTGGTCATGGCCTGCCGCTCGGCTGCGGCATGGCGCTGTCCGGCCGGATCAAGGGCGAAAGCTTTCGCATCTTCGCCCTGCTTTCCGATGGCGAGAACAACGAAGGCTCGGTCTGGGAAGCGGCGATGTTTGCCGCCGCCCAAAGACTCGAAAATGTCTGCGTCGTGGTCGACTACAACAAATGGCAGGCGACGGCGCGCTCCAACGAAACGCTGATGTTGGCCCCGCTCGCCGACAAATGGACGGCCTTCGGCTGGGATGCGCGCGAAATCGACGGTCACGACGTGGGTGCGCTGGCGGAAGCGATGCAGCGCGTGCCCAACGGCTCGGGCAAGCCCGTCGCGCTGATTGCCCATACCGTCAAGGGCAAGGGCGTGTCGTTCATGGAGGACGACAACAACTGGCATTACCGCGCGCCCACGTCCGAGGAGGTCGTAAAGGCGCGCAAGGAACTGGGGCTCGCATGAGGAACGCCTTTGCGGACGAACTGACGAAGCTTGGCGACGAGGATTCCCGTGTCGTGATGCTGTCGGGCGACATCGGCAATCGCCTGTTCGACAAGTTCAAGGCGAAACATTCGGCGCGCTTCTTCAATTGCGGCGTGGCGGAAGCCAACATGATGGGGGTCGCCGCCGGCATGGCCATGAACGGCCTGCGGCCGGTCGCCTATACCATTACGCCCTTCATCACCACGCGCTGCCTCGAGCAGATCCGCACCGACGTCTGCTATCACGAGGCGCCCGTCACCATCGTCGCGGTCGGCGCCGGCCTCGCCTATGCCGGCCTCGGGCCGACCCACCACGCCTGCGAGGACATCGCCTTCCTGCGCTCGCTACCGAACATGGTGGTGATCTGCCCGGGCGATTCCTTTGAGGTTCGCGCCGCGCTGAGGGCTTCGCTGCAGCAGGATAATCCGGTCTACATCCGTCTCGGCAAGAAGGGCGAGCCCGTGGTGCACAAGGGACCGCTTGCCGATTTTGCGATCGGCAAGGCCATCACGATCGCGCGCGGCGGCGATGTCTGCCTGCTCTCGACCGGCAACATGCTCCCCGAGGCGGTCGACGCCGCGCACGAGTTGGCGAAGCAAGGCATTTCAACCGAACTCGTCAGTTTCCACACCGTCAAGCCGCTGGACCAATGCTGCCTGGCCGACGTCTTTGCGCGCTTTCCCCTGGTGGTGACGATCGAGGAGCATTCCCGCATCGGCGGCTTTGGCGCCGCGGTCGCGGAATGGCTGGTCGACACCGGCTTCACGCCGCGCCGGTTCATCCGCTTCGGCACGCCGGATGCCTTCTTCAAGCAGTCCGGCGAGCAGGAATTTGCGCGCGAGGCGCTTGGCCTCAGCGCGCATCAGATTGCCGCGACAATCACCACCGCGCTGCGTCAGGGCTAGATCATGAAAACCACCGCCGCCCTCCTCGTCCAGACCGGCGCGCCGCTCGTCTTGGCGGAGATCGACATCCCAGCCCTCAAGCCCGGCCAGGCGCTGGTCGAGGTCGCCTTTTCCGGCGCCTGCGGCACCCAGGTGATGGAGTGGCGCGGCGACAAGGGCGAGGACAAATGGCTGCCGCATTGCCTCGGCCATGAGGGGACCGGAACGGTGCTCGAGATCGGCAGTGCCGTGACCAAGGTGAAAGCCGGCGACAAGGTCGTGCTGTCCTGGATCAAGGGCAGCGGCATCGAGGCCGGCGGCGCTCTCTATGCGTGGGGCGAGAAGAAGGTCAACGCCGGCGGCGTCACCACCTTTCAGCGCCATGCGGTGGTGAGTGAAAATCGCCTGTCGGCGCTGCCGGCCGAGCTGCCGATGGATCTTGCCGTGCTGCTCGGCTGCGCGGCACCGACCGGCATGGGCGCGGTCTACAATGTGCTGAAGGCCCAGCCAGGCGATGCAGTGGCCGTATTCGGCACCGGCGGCGTCGGGCTTCATGCCCTGATGGCGGCGGCGCTGGTCGGCGCCATGCCCGTGATCGCCATCGATCCCAATCCGACCCGGCGTGCGCTCGCGCCGCTCTATGGCGCCTCCCATGTGATCGATCCGAGCGGCACCGATGCGCTCGCGGAAATCAGGAAGATCGTCCCGCAAGGCGTGGATATCGCGGTGGAATCTTCCGGCGTCCCGGCGGCGATGGAGCTCGCCGTCAACGCCACCCGCCAGCAGGGCGGCCGCGCGGTCGTGATCGGCAATGCGCGCCACGGCACGATGCTGTCGCTCAACCCGTCCGTCTTCAACCAGGGCAAGAGCCTGATGGGCACCTGGGGTGGCGACAGCGTTCCCGACCGCGATTACGGCCGCTATGCGCGCCTGCTCGGCGTCGGCCGCTTTCCTGTCCGCAACCTCCTCTCAAAGCCCTACGCGCTCGAACAGGCCGATCAGGCCTTGCAGGATCTGGCAGCGGGCACGATCGGCCGTCCCCTGATCGACATGTCGCTGCGAGGCTAGCGGATGCGCATCGGCATCGATTTCGACAACACCATCGCCTGCTATGACGGCGTGTTTCATGCGGCCGCCCTGGAGCGCGGCCTGATCCCGGAAAATCTCGGCCGCGACAAGAATACGGTCCGCGACTATCTCAACGATGCCGGCCGCGCCGATGACTTCACGGAATTGCAGGGGCATGTCTACGGCGCACGCATGGATCTGGCCTCGCCCTATCCCGGCTTTGGCGAATTTGTCGCGACCGCGCGCCAGACAGGCCACGAGCTTTTCGTGGTCAGCCACAAGACGCGCCACCCCATCCTGGGCGCAAGCCACGATTTGCACGCGGCGGCCCGCGGCTTTCTGGTCGCGCGGGGCCTGGTCGGCGCGGGCGGCGGACAGATCGATCCGGACCGGGTCTGCTTTGAAGAAACCAAACAAGCCAAGATCGCACGCATTGCCGCGCTCGATTGCGAGGTCTTCATCGACGACCTCCCGGAGATTTTTGCTGTGCCGGGTTTTCCGGACAAGGCGCGCCGCATCCTGTTCGATCCGGCCAATCAATTCGCCGATTTCGCCTGCCCGAGAAATCTCGACCGCCGCCGATCATGGGCGGAAATATCAGCGGAGCTTTGCCGTGAACGGGTCTGAGGCGCGCGCCGCCGACAGCCTGCTCGCGCTGGCGAACCGCCTTACCGCCGGAACCGGCTCCGGTCGCGCGCGCGCGCTGATGCGGCTCGCCGGCGGCAAGAACAATCGGGTCTACCGCGTCGATACCGAAGCCGGCCTGCCGCTGGTGCTGAAACTCTATTTCAACGACCCGGGCGATGGCCGCGATCGCCTGGCGGCCGAATGGAATTTTCTGGAGCGCGCATGGCAGGCCGGCCTCCGCGCCATCCCGCAACCGCTCGCAAAGGACAGGCAAGCGCAAGCCGGGCTCTACAGCTTTGTCGCGGGAAGGAAACTCGACGCCGGCGAGATCGAGGCCCGGCACATCGATGTCGCCGCCGATTTTGTCCTTGCGATCAATGCCGGCCGTCGTGCCGATCTCGATGCCGCCTCGGACGCCTGCTTTTCCATTTCCGATCATCTGGAACTGGTGGAACGACGGCTCTTGCGCCTGGCGGCGCTTGATCCGCAGGCGCCCCACGCCGCCGAAGCCCAACGCCTCGTTTTCGCAACGCTTCGACCGGCGTGGGACAGCGTGCGAAGCCAAGCGGTGCGCGAGGCTCTCGCGCTCGGCCTCGATTTGGACCGTCGGCTAAGGGAGGCCGAATGCTGCCTGTCGCCATCGGATTTCGGTTTCCACAATGCGCTCGTGGCCGACGACGGCCGCCTCGTCTTTCTCGATTTCGAATATGCCGGACGGGATGATCCGGCCAAGCTCGTGGTCGACTTCCTCTGCCAGCCGCAGGTGCCGGTGCCGCCTTCTTTGCGGGAGCGCTTCGTGACCAGGCTTGCAGCTCTGCCGCTGGATGATGCGGCGCAGGCGCGCTGCCATATCCTGCTGGACGCGGCCCGCATCAAATGGGCCTGCATCCTGCTCAACGATTTCCTCCCTGTTGGTGCGGCCCGCCGTGCCTTTGCCGAAACGAGCGAGCGCGAAGCGCGTTGCGCGGCGCAGCTCGACAAGGCAAACACGATGCTTGCCGGGATTCGGCTCTAAGCCTGATCCGGAAAAGTGGAAACCGGTTTTCCGAAAAGATCAGGGTCCAAAAAAGAGATCAGCGCAAAATGGCCTATCGCGAATTCGTCAGCCTGCTCCACACCTCGACCCACCGCGACTATCTCGCACGCGTCACCCAGCGCGATAAGGCCGAAGTGGCGGAGCTCGCGGTGAAATTCGGTTACGAGTATTGGGATGGCAGCCGCGAGACCGGCTATGGCGGCTACAAATATGACGGCCGCTGGCGCAAGGTCGCGGACGCGATGGCAGCAAGCTACGGCCTCAGGCCGGGCATGCGCGTGCTCGATGTCGGCTCCGGCAAGGGATTCCTGCTGCACGATTTCACGGAGAGCGTGCCGGGAATCGAAGTTGCCGGCATCGACATTTCCGCCTATGGCGTCGCCAACACGGTGACAAGCGTGAGGCCCTTCTGCCAGGTCGGTTCGGCGGCAAAACTGCCCTATCCCGATCGGCATTTCGATCTCGTGATCTCCATCAACACGCTGCACAACCTCTACAATTACGAGCTCCATTCCGCGCTTGGCGAGATCGAGCGCGTCGGCCGCGGAGCGAAATACATCTGCGTCGAGGCCTACCGCAACGAGCGCGAGAAGGTGAATCTGATGTATTGGCAGCTCACCTGCCGCATCTTCCACACCCCGGCCGAATGGGATTTCGATTTCAGGCAGGCGGGCTATGACGGCGACCGCGAGTTCATTTTCTTCGAATGAGCGGCGAAAGCTGAGACCGATTTCATGCGTTGCCTGATCGTCGGCGTGGATAGTTCGTTTGGCGGCGCCTTGTCCCGGTCGCTCGCCCGCCTCGGACATGGGGTGGTTGCGACCACGCGGCGACCCGGCCATGCCGGCGATCACCTGTTGCTGGATCTCGCCGGGCCGCTTCCGCCGCTGCCGGAGGCAGATGTCGCCATCATCTGTGCGGCCATCTCGCGCCTCGAAGATTGCCGGCGCCATCCCGAACTCGCGCATCGCATCAACGTGGCGGCGCCGCTGGAGCTTGGCCGATCTCTGGCACAGACCGGAGCACGCGTGATCCTGCCGTCGACCAGCTCCGTGTTCGGTTGTGTTGCGCCGCATGTCGAAGAGAACGCCAGACTGGCGCCGCGCAGCGCCTACGCCCGCCTCAAAGCAGAGGCCGAGGCGCGTCTGCTCGAACTGGGTTCATCGGTATCGGTGCTGCGGCTGACCAAGGTCGTCAGGCCGAACGTCGGCCTGCTGTCGGACTGGATTCGGCAACTCGGCCAAGGCAAGACGGTGCGCGCCTTCGACGACTGCCGCTTCGCTCCGCTCACGGTCGAGCACGTCGTCGACGCGATCACGGCCATGGTCGAGCGCGGCGAGAGCGGCGTCTATCACGCCTCCGGGGCGAGGGATATCAGCTATGCCGAGGCGGCGGCTTTCTTGGCGCAACGCGTCGGCGTCGCCAGCGGCCTGGTCGAGCCGGTGCACGGGGCCGACAGCGAGCTTCCTTGCGCGGAGCTGGCTTCATTTACCTCTCTGGCCACGGACCGGCTATCGCGGCTCATGGGCTTCGCTCCGCCCGAGCCGCTCGATGTCCTGCAGAAAGTGTATGGGCCCGAGATGGATTCGGCCCGTCAGATGGCGACCGTCCAGGCTGGATAGTACGCAGGCGCAGCGCTCTCTGTGAACGGCTTCATGGCCCAGCACTGAAGTCGCGGTCAGTATCCGCTCGCGGTCTGCGCCGGGTTTGGCGTGGTCGGGCATGACACTTGCTTCGATGATTTGAGAATGCTTCGTTCTGTCCTGTCGGGATTTGGAGGAGTTCGGGTCCGACGGTATTTACTTAAGGAGCCTATTTTGAAACCTTTTATTCGAGTGATGTTCGTCTCGTTTACACTGACGGTACCGGCTTTGGCCGAGAAGCTGGTCGATCCCGCAACGGTCGCCCCGGAATATCGCGACGCCGCCGAGAAGCGGCGCGCCGAACAGATCCGGCAGCGCGACTGCGCCCACAAGGCCGACGTCGAGAAGGTGATGCCGCGCGAGCGAACCGCGTTCCTGCTGCAGTGCCTGGAGACGGACGCCGCAACGAAGTAGCGGCTGTGCCCGGCCGGCGCGGTTCAAGCCGCTCGTCGTCGACCGCGCTGCGCTGAGCGGTTGATAACCCGCAAGCCTCCCTTGCTCCCACGCGCAAGTTGCGGAACAGTTCGTGGTCGCAACGTATGGACGTTGGGGGGCGTGGCATGCGTAACCAGGGTACGGGCTTCGACTACCATCGCTATCGGCAATTGCTGGCCGAGGCGGTCGACGAAAGCAAGCGCCTGGCGCTGATCAGTCTTCTGATCGAGGAAAGGGCCAAGGACCGGCTGGCGGCTCAGGTCGCTACCGATCGCGCCGCGATGACGGCTTCGACCATCGCAAAAGTATTGGGCGCGCCGCCTGGCCGATGAGGCCCGGCCGTGCGTCTTTGTCCGCCGGCCCTTAGTCTGTCCGATGATGCTGCGTTTTCTTGCGATTGCATTAACGATATCGGGCAATCGGCCATAAAGTTTTTTGATCTAAGGATGCCCCTTCGAGGCCTCGTTGGGCCGACAGAAAGGGCCCCCATGAAACTGATTGCTTCGATCGCTGCGGATCGCTCCTTCAAGGCGATCTCGATGTTGTCTTGCCTTGGTCTGGCGGTGTCATTTGGCATGGTCGCCTGCGGCATGGACCTGAACGCCGTCTGGCTCTAGTCTTTCGGTCCGGCATTCCGCGAGCGGGCACGGGTGCCGCTGCCAAGGAACATTCCATTGCCATTCTCGCCTCGCGCGGCCCTCGCCGTGGCCGTCCTGGCCACGCTTCCGGCCTTTGACGCCCGGTCTGCCCCTCCTCCCTCCGAAACGACCAAGGCAGAAAACGACATCGCTGGGCTGCTGGCAAATCCCGTCGGCCTACCCGACATGGCGCTCGGCTCTGCCACCGCGCCGATCACGGTCATCGAATATTCCTCGCTGACCTGTCCGCACTGCGCGGCATTCGCCGAAAACGTTTTCCCGATGCTGCAGACCAAATACATCGACCCCGGCAAGGTGCGCTTCGTCTCGCGCGAGTTTCCGCTCGACGTCAAGGCCGCCGCGGCGTCGATCCTCGCGCGCTGCATCGCCAAGGACAACGCTGCAAAGTTTTTCGACGTCACCCTGATGATGTTTCGGCGGCAGCAGGAGGTGGTCGAGCATACCACCGACACGCTGACCGACATCGGGGCCAAATACGGCATGAGCCAGCATGACGTCGAAGGCTGCGTGAAGAACGATGCCGCACTCGACAAGCTCCAGGCCGATCAGAATTTCGCCTATCGCAGGTTGAAGGTGGACGTGACGCCAACCTTCTTCATCAACGGCGAGAAGTTGAAGGGGTCGATGTCGTTCGAGGAGCTTGAAGCCAAGCTCACGTCACTGTTGAAACACTGACGTTTCCCTGCGCGCGCGCATACGTGACGCCGTCCGTTGCACCGTAATCGTACGGTCTAGGACTCCAATCCGCTTTTGACTAAGAGTTCACTGCGTTTGGCCCTGCGGGGGAGGGTAAGTCGCGAGGTCCGGACTCCTAGGCACTCCGGGCCTCGTGCACTTCTCGTCACCCGCCAAGCCGGCATTCCACGTTGCGGCAGCTAGCCGCCGACGCGCCCAACCGGAAAATTTCCCTGCTCATTCCGGCTATGCGGAGGAACCGGGTTGGTTCCAAAAGCTTGTCGCCGCGGCGGCGGAGCACCGAGGGGCCCCATTTGTATCGCATTCCTCTCACCATGATGGCGGCGCTTGCAGCCGCTTCCAGCGCGTATGCCGAATCCGGCTTGGCTTCTTATTACGGCGGGCGTGGACATTCCGGGGAAATGACCTGCGCCCATAGGACGAGGCCGATGGGCAGTTTCGTGATTGTGTCCTATAGCGGACGCTCGATCCGCTGCCGGGTCAATGATCGTGGTCCGTTCGTGAGGGGACGCGTCATCGACATATCGGTCGCCGCCGCCCGCGCCCTCGGCATCATGAAGGCCGGGGTGGTGCGCGTGTCCTTGGACGGCGGTTGAGCCGGCGGCGGCTTCAACCGCCCTCGCCCCTTCGGTCGGCTTGCGGCACCGCAATGAAGGTCAGGCCGACCCGGTTTTTCTGGATCCAGGCGATGCTGCATTCGTGGACCTCGGCCCCGTTATGCATGACGAGGCGGAAGCGCGCCGGCACGAAGGCTGGATTGTCGACCTCGATCGCGGCTCCTTCGGGCGAGATGTTGCGCACCACGCAATGCATGACCGATCCGCCGGCCGAGACAAGGCCCGGCTCATCGATCTCGGTTCGGGGATGTTTGCGCCGCTCGTCCATGGCTTTTTGCTCTGATGACATCGCCTGCGAATAGAATAGAGGCAAACCTTAAACAAACCGGCAGGCCTGCGATCCTCCAAGGCGGCGCTTTCATGACGCCCCTTGCCGTTCTCGCTCGTCGCAGGTTAGCCTGGCCGGGACGGTGATGCGCAGGCGCGACGCACGCCCTTAAACAATGAACAGGCGCCGGGGAGGACGCCATGTTTGATGAACTCGATCGGCGAACGAGACTGACCGCCAACCAGATCAAGATTCTGGCTGCCGCCATCATCGGCGACGCGCTGGAATTCTTCGACTACTTTTTGATCGGCTTCGTGCTCGCCTTCCTGATCGGACCCTGGAAGCTCACCTTCGGTCAATCGGCAATCGTGCTGATGAGTTCCGGGCTCGGCGCGATCCTTGGCGCCTACGCCTGGGGCTGGCTCGCCGATCGCATCGGCCGCCGCATCGTCTTCATCGGAACCGTGCTGAACTTCTCGATCGCGACCGGCCTGCTCTATTTCACGCCCGACAATGGCTGGATCTATCTCACGGTGATGCGCTTCTTTGTCGGCACCGGGGTTGGCGGTCTCTATTGCGTCGACCTGCCGCTGGTTCAGGAGTTCATGCCCTCTTCCAGGCGCGGCTTTGTCGGCGGTCTTGTCACCTGCGTGATTCCGCTCGGCGTCGGCGTCGGAGCGGTGCTCGGCGCATTTACCGGCGCCGACCAGTGGCGGATGTTGTTCGCGATCGGCGTGTTGCCGGCGCTGCTCGTATTGCTGATCCGTCTTTGGGTTCCCGAAAGCCCGCGCTGGCTCTGCCGCCAAGGCCGCTATGAGGAAGCGCGCAAATCGCTCGCCTGGGCACTGCAGGTCGCTCCGTCGTCGCTAGCGATGCCGACCGCGGCCGACGCCGGGCCCGTCGTCACCGCGAACTGGCTTGACCTCTTCAAATATCCGCGCAGCCTTGTCGTCTCCTGGCTCGGCAATGCCGGCGCGCAGACCGGCGTCTATGGCATCACGCTGTGGGCGCCATCGCTGTTCGTGCTGTTGTTGAAGGTCAGCCCGCAACAGGCCTCGAAGATGATGATCCTGCTCAGCATCTTCGGTTTCATCGGCCGCGTCTCGTTCTCCTACTTCTCGGAGCTGATGGGGCGGCGCAAGGCCGGCGGCCTCCTCGGCTTCGGCGCCGGCCTGCTCACCATCGTCGCCGGCTATCATTACAACGTGATGTGGGGCGACTGGTCGGCGTTCTGGCTGATCCTCGCGCTCACCTTCTTCTTTGCCGACGGCGGCTTTGCCATTGTCGGACCTTACGCCGCCGAAATCTGGCCCTCGCATCTGCGCACCTCGGGCATGGGCTCGGCCTATGGCTTTGGCGGCATCGGCAAGATACTCGGCCCCCTCGGGCTTGCGCTGATCGTCGGATCCAACAACTACCTGAAGCCGGACGTGCCGTTGCCGGAAATACCCCTGGCATTGATCTATCTCGGCTGCTGGTTCCTGATGGCCGGTATTGTCTATTATTTCTTCGGCATCGAAACCCGCGGCAAGTCGATCGAGGAGATCGACCGCGAGCTGAACGCCGGCGCCGCAGCGGTAACGGCCACGGCCCGGGTGCGGGAGGCATAGAACAGAACATGTTGGTTGCGACGTCCGCTGAATTGGCCGGCGATCGAACCGTGGTCGCACGGGCCGAAGCCGTCCGGGAAGCGGTCGCGGCCGCTGCCGCCGAAATCGAGCAGCAGCGGCGGCTGCCGCCGGCGCTGCTCGACAAACTGCATGAGGCGGAGCTGTTCCGGCTGCTCTTGCCGCGCTCCTCGAATGGGATCGAGACCGATCCGGTCACCTTCTTCCATGTCATCGAGACCATCGCACAGGCCGATGCCTCCACGGCCTGGTGCCTGAGCCAGGCCGGCGGCTGCGCGATGTCGGCGGCCTATCTCGATCTGCCGGTGGCAAGGGCGATCTTCGGCGAAGATCGCCGCGCCGTGCTGGCCTGGGGGCCTGGGCCGCGGGTCAAGGCGGTCGAATGCGATGGCGGCTACCGGGTCACCGGCGTCTGGGCCTTTGCCTCCGGCGGCCGCCATGCCAGCTGGCTCGGCGCCCACTGCCCGATCTTCAAGCAAGACGGTTCGCCCAGGCTCGAGGACAACGGCTTGCAGGCGGAGCGCACCATGCTGGTCCGAACCGAAGATGTCGAATGGACCGACATCTGGAACACGGTGGGCCTTCGCGGCACCGCCAGCGACCAGTTCGCCCTCAACGATTTCTTCGTTCGCGCCGATCATTCCATTACCCGTGAGTTCGAGCGCGAATGCCGCGAGCACGGTCCGCTCTACCGAATGGGCAACGGAACCTGCTACCAGGTCGGCTTTGCGGGTGTTGCCTGCGGCATCGCCCGCGGCGCGCTCGACTGTTTCCTTGATCTCGCCAAGAACAAGATTCCGCGCGGCAACAAGAGCCCGATCAGGGACAATGCCGTGGTCCAGGCAGGCCTGGCGCAGGCCGAGGTCAATCTGCGTGCCGCGCGCGCCTACCTCCTGCAATCGATGGCGGAGATCTGGAAACATCTCTGCGCCGGCTCGATGATCACTGTCGAGCAGCGCATCACCATCCGCATGGCCTCGACCCATGCGATCCATACGGCACGCGAGGCCGTCGACTTCGCCTATCATGCGGCCGGCGCCACCGCCATCTTCGACACCCATCCGCTGGAGCGCCGTTTCCGCGACATCCACACCGTGACCCAGCAATTGCAAGGTCGGGCCAGCCATTTCGAAACCGTCGGCGCCTGGATGCTCGGCGTGGATGCCGACCTGACCTGGGTCTGAACGCCCGGGCCCTAACCGACGCGCTGCTCGTGCGGGACGCGCGTTCCGCGCTCCTCATCATGAGATATGAAGGACATCGTAAAGACTAACCCGACAACGTCACGGCCGAGCCATCTCTCAGGCGCGATTAGGTCTGCTTTTCTTCATCATTGGATGGCGACGTGAGCCGCCGCGCCGCTGCGGCAGGATAGCCGGGTGCCGGGCCTTTAACCTACCCCAGGGCACGCGTACCCGGCTATTCGGCCGACTCCGAATGCGCGCTAATCGAGCCCGCGTTCGTGGCTCAGACGAACCATTTCATCGATGAAAATCTGCTTCTGCTTGTCGTCGAGGCTGGCGTAGAGCGGCTCGGCGGCATCCGCGACGTTGCGCTGGTCCTGGGCGCGATCGACCAGAAACTGCGCCTCGTTGCGCATCTGCTCGATGATGTCGTCCGGCGGATCGCGCTGCGCGCGGGCGATGCGCAGATTGAGCCGGTCGGCTCCGTTATGGCCGAGATAGTGCATGGCGCTGGAGAAGCCGGACCAGTTCTTCTCCTGCTCCGCGGTGAGGTTCAGCTCGTTCTTGATCCGCTCGATATCGGCGTCGCTGGTGGCGACGATCTGGTCGGCCGTGAGCTGTGGCGCACCGTCTTGCGTCAGCACCTGGACCGGCTTGTTGTCCTTGGTAACCCTGGCGACCTTCGCGCTCTTCGCGGCGCCCTGCTTGTCGGCGACGGTCCCCTGACCGTTCTTGTCGTTAGCCGACTTGCCGTTCGGGGTATTGGTGTTGCCGGTGCCGGCGACCGCTCCGACCACGCCGCCGACGACGCCGACCACACCGCCGATCGCGCCGCCCAGAACGCCGCCGACCGGACCTGCGGCCTTGTTGCCTTCGCGGGCGCCCTGCTCCACGCCCTTGACCAGACCTTGCGCGTCCAAGATCGCCGGTGCGTTGACGAGAAGGACGGCGGCCACCCCAAGCCCGACACACAATCTCAGCCCTGTATGCAGGCGTGAAGTCGGGCTGGTCATGGTTCGGTCTCCTGATCGATCTGGATTGACTTGGCTGGATTTTGGGGGAAGCGGCCGACGCGCCGCCGATCGCGATTCTAGCGTGCCGCCGCCGATTTCGTCTAGCGCGGCCTGCTTGGCGCGCGGTCAAGAAAAGCTCGGCCTTCGAACCTGTTACGCTTGACTGCGGCAGATTTGCGCCAGCCGAAAGTGACTCCGCCGGGGGCTATCGTGTGCGACGCAATATGCGGTTCGCGGCGGCGGCTCCGGGAGAAGATGGCCTTGGTCGCCTTTGACGCACAACATTAGTACTAGAAGCTCACTCACCTGATTTCTCGACAGCAGCCGGCAATTCTGCTCTGATCATGTTCGACGAAATCTGCGCTGCGACAGGCCAGCGAACAATAACAATAATAACAACATCAACGAGAAGAACAGCAGCGAGATTTCCCGACATTTCCGATTTGGCCAACCAGGGAGGAACGCCAATGTCACGGAGAAAGCTCACCCGGCGTCAATTCGTTGCAGCCACCGCCTTGTCCTCTGCGGCGCTGGTCACCGCGCCCTTCGTCCGGTCCGCCCGCGCCGCCGGCAGCCTCTCCATCGGCTTTTGGGATCACTGGGTTCCCGGCGCCAATGACACCTCCAGGACTCTCGTCAACGAATGGGCGGCCAAGGAAAAGGTAGAGGTCCAGATCGATTACATCACCAGCAACGGCAACAAGAACCTGGTGACGATCGCCTCCGAAGCTCAGGCCAAGTCGGGCCATGACATCATGGCGATGCCGACCTGGTGGCCGCATGCCGAGACCGAGCTGCTCGAACCGATGAACGACGTTATGACGCAATTGATTGCGCAGAACGGCGCGGTCAACGGCACGGTGCAGTATCTCGGCCAGCTCGACGGCAAGTGGCACGGCGTTCCCATCTGTCTCGGCAGCCAGATCAAGGGACCCTGCTCCCGCATCGATTTGATGAAGAAATACGCCGGTATCGACGTGCAGGAGATGTACCCCGCCGGAAGCCCGCCCAAGGCCGACAACTGGACGCTGGACACGTTCCTGAAGGCGGCGGAAGCCTGCTCCAAGGGCGGCGTGCCCTTCGGCATCGGGCTCGGCGAAACCTCCGATTCCGTGGACACCGCCGGCGCGATCTTCCAGGCCTTCGGCGCTGAGCTGGTCAACGCCAAGGGCGATCTCACCATCAAGACCGACAATGTCCGGCAAGCGCTCGAATATTACAAGCAACTGATCGCCTTCCTGCCGCCCGACGTCGCGGCATGGGACGACGCCTCCAACAACCGCTGGCTGATTTCAGGCAAAGGCGCGCTGATCATGAATCCGCCGAGCGCCTGGGCGGTCGCCAAGCGCGATGCGCCGCAGGTTGCGGAGCAGTGCTGGACGCACGGCTTCCCGGTCGGGCCGAAAGGCCGTTTTGCGCCGTTCCTGCCTTACTTCCTCACGGTGTGGAGCTTCTCCAAGAACAAGGAAGCGGCGAAAAGCCTCATCCTGCATCTGTCGCAGCCGGCATCGATCGAAAAGCTGGTCGCAGCCAGCGGCGGCTATGACCTTCCCGCCTTCGAGAAGCTGACGACGCTGAAGACCTGGGCCGAGGAAGGGCCGCCGAAGGGCACGCTCTACCATTACCCTAACCCCTACAATCATCAGACGCTGTCGATCGCGGCATCCCCGGCCCCGCCGAAGATCGCGCAGCAGATCTATGTGCAGGCCACGCTGACCAAGATGGCCCTCAGATACGCCAGGGGCGACAAGTTGGAGGACACGCTCGCCTGGGCCGAGGGCGAGTGCGAAGGCTTCATGCGGAGCTGAGAGCAGTGGCTTGCGGCTCGCAGTCCGTCGGTGGACCGATCGTGAGCCGCTTCCATTCTCAC
>JAFAUV010000227.1 GCA_019243075.1 Bradyrhizobium sp. | reverse complement strand
CCCGCTTGCGGGGCGAGGGAGCAAGCAACCGACCCCGTGGCCGCAACTCAACCTCATCTCATCGCGCTTTAGTCCAAACGGCGGCGCAAAAAAAGAAAGGGGCTCCAACTTGCGCTGGAGCCCCTC
This sequence comes from Bradyrhizobium sp., assembly GCA_019243075.1. Classification (GTDB taxonomy): domain Bacteria; phylum Pseudomonadota; class Alphaproteobacteria; order Rhizobiales; family Xanthobacteraceae; genus Bradyrhizobium. The sequence goes on along the minus strand of JAFAUV010000227.1, from coordinate 4,582 downwards.
GACGGTCGGGGCATTGCCGGGTATGTGCCCGAACCGAAGTTGTGGGCCTAGTCCCGCAGGACCAGGCCCCGGGAGGAGATCAGTAATTGTAGGCGCGTTCGCCGTGATCGGTGATGTCGAGCCCTTCGCGCTCGGCTTCCACCGAAGGACGCAGGCCGACCAGCACGTCGACGATCTTGTAGAGGATCGCAGAGCCCACGCCCGACCACACCAGCGTGGCCAGCACGGCCTTGCCCTGCGCGATCATCTGGGTGGCCAGATCGTAGGTGCCGGCATTGTTGCCCGTGATGTTGGTGTAGTCGGTGATGCCGACGCCGCCGAGAGCCGGGTTGACCAGGATGCCGGTGCCGAGCGCGCCGACGATGCCACCGATGCAGTGGACGCCGAACACGTCGAGCGCGTCGTCATAGCCGAAGGTGTTCTTCACGGTGGAGACGAAGAACAGGCAGACCGGCGAGACCACGAGGCCGAGCACCAGCGCCCCGATCGGACCGGCGAAACCGGACGCCGGCGTGACGGCCACGAGGCCGGCGACGGCACCCGAGCAGATGCCGAGCAGCGAGGGATGGCCCTTGAAGATCCATTCGAAGATCATCCAGGACAATGCCGCGCCTGCGGTCGCGACCATGGTGTTGACGAAGGCCAGCGAGGTGGTGCCGTTGGCTTCCAGGTTCGAACCGGCGTTGAAGCCGAACCAGCCGACCCAGAGCAGCGAGGCGCCGATCATGGTCATGGTCAGCGAGTGCGGAGCCATCAGGTCCTTGCCGTAGCCGACCCGCTTGCCGATGATCAGCGCGCCCACGAGGCCCGCGATACCGGCGTTGATGTGCACGACGGTGCCGCCCGCGAAGTCCAGCGCGCCGGCCCCGGCGAGCCAGCCGACGCTCGATGTGACTTCATCGAGCTTGGCCTGCGCCGCGGTCTTGGCGGCGGCATCGGTGGCGGCGGCCAGCGCCTTGGCGGCATTGGCGACATCGTCGGGCGCGGCCACGTACCAGACCCAGTGCGCGATCGGGTAATACACGAAGGTCGACCACAACAGGATGAACAGCATCACGGCCGAGAACTTGATGCGCTCGGCGAAGGCGCCGACGATCAGGGCCGGGGTGATCATCGCGAAGGTCATCTGGAACACGAAATAGGCGAGTTCCGGGATCACCACGCCGTTGGAAAAGGTGGCTGCCGTCGATGAGGAATCGACGCCATGCAGGAAGGCCTTGCTGAAGCCGCCGACCCACTGGGTCATGCTGCCGCCGTCGGAGAATGCCATCGAGTAGCCGTAGAGGGTCCAGGTCACGCCGATCATCGAGACGATCGCAAACACCTGGGTCAGCACCGAGGCCATGTTCTTGGTGCGGACGAGCCCGCCATAGAACAGCGCAAGGCCGGGGATCGACATCATCAGAACGAGCGCGCTGGAGGTGAGCATCCAGGCCACGTCGCCCTTGTTCGGAACGGGCGCTGCGGCCGCGGCAGGCGCCGCGTCTTTCGATGCGTCGGCCGTGGTTTGAGCCAGCGCCGGATCGGCGAGCGCGACGGCACATAGCCCGGCCAGAATTGCGAGGGCCGCCAATCCCGCGCTGTGGGGACGCTTGAACGTCATTTTCTTGTACTCCTGAGTGATAAGGGTGAGCGCGAAATCAGAGGGCCGCGGCATCGGCCTCGCCGGTGCGAATGCGAATCGCGTGGTCGAGGCTGATGACGAAGATCTTGCCATCGCCGATCTGGCCGGTCTTCGCGGCCGAGGTGATGGCATCGATGGTCTTGTCGACCTGTTCGGAAGCGACAGCGACTTCGATCTTGATCTTGGGCAGGAAGCTCACCGCATATTCGGCGCCGCGGTAGATTTCCGTGTGCCCCTTCTGGCGGCCATAACCTTTGACTTCCGTCACCGTGAGACCGTGAACGCCAATGGCGGTCAGGGCGTCCCGGACTTCTTCGAGCTTGAATGGCTTGATGATCGCCATAACAATTTTCATGGGTCCTATCCCCGCTTGTGCCCGGTCCTGACTTGATCCTGGACCTGACCGGGCGTTCTCGACTGAGTTCAGCACGCGGAGAAAGTTCACTACGCGGCCACAGCCGGGAGCCTTAGAATCAAATGCCGTGCCAGATCGGCGTCGTTGCCTAAGGGACTATGAAAGCGGAAATTTCCGCCGGTAACGGGATGTCGCTCCGGCCGCACTGTTCCTGTCGGCCTAAATCTTAGCCAGATGTGCCAAAATGATAGCCAGGCCCGGGTTCGGACACAATTTTGCCTGCGGCGGACGCAGCGGGGCGGTATCTTGGTGAGGCACTACTGCGCTAGAGCGCGTCGCTGTCGGTCTCGCCGGTGCGGATGCGCAGCGCCTGATCGATCGGCGTCACGAAAATCTTGCCATCGCCGATCTGGCCGGTGCGCGCGCTGCCGCCGATCACCTCCACCGCCTTGTCGGCGAGGTCGGAGGCGACTGCAACCTCGATCCGCAGTTTGGGCAGGAAATTCACGACATACTCCGCGCCGCGATAAATCTCGGTATGGCCCTTCTGGCGGCCATAGCCCTTGACCTCGGTGACCGTCATGCCGTGCACGCCGATGGCGGTCAGCGCCTGGCGCACCTCGTCCAGCTTGAACGGTTTGATGATTGCAACGACGAGTTTCATGGTCAGCCTTCGGTTACCCAAGCCTCGAATAGAGGGCCGCTTGCGGCCTCGTCTATCTGGCATCTTTTCGGGCAAATGGCACAAAAAAGTTGCAGCATTAAGCGGAATCATTTGCCGCTGTGACCTGCAAGCCCCTGCACAGGGCGCCGCGTTATCCGGATCATGCTCTAGCGGCGCTCGCGCACGGAGCCTTCCTGCGCCACCGACGCCACCAGCGTGCCGTCGGGTTTGAAGATCAGGCCGCGGGTCAGCCCGCGGCCGCCTTGCGCGCTCGGCGAATCCTGGGCGTAGAGCAGCCATTCGTCGGCGCGGAATGGTCGGTGAAACCACATCGCGTGATCAAGGCTCGCCGGCATCATCCGCTGGTCGAACAGCGTGCGGCCGTAGCGCGCCATGATCGCATCGAGCAGCGAGAAGTCGGAGGCATAGGCCAGCGCGCAGAGATGCAGCGCCGGATCGTCGGGCAGTTTCGCTGCCGTTCGGATCCAGACATGGATGCGGCCATCTGCGATTTTCTCGCCGAAATAGCGGCCGAGCTCGACCGGCCTGAGCTCGATCGGCCGGTCGGATTCGTAATAGCGGCGGATGAACTCCGGCATCACGGCGAATATCGGCTGCTTCGACCACTCTTCGGCCGTGAGCCTTTCCGGCGGCGGCACGTCAGGCATCTTGTCCTGGTGATCGAAGGCGCCCTGCTCCTCGGCGTGGAACGACACCATGATCGAGAAGATTGCATTGCCGTGCTGGATCGCGGTGACGCGCCGCGTCGTGTAGCTCTTGCCGTCGCGCAAGCGCTCGACCTCGTAGATGATCGGGACCTGGGGATCGCCTGGCAGGATGAAATAGCAATGGATCGAATGCGGCAGCCGTCCTTCGACGGTGCGGCAGGCCGCCACCATCGCCTGGCCGATCACCTGGCCGCCGAACACGCGCTGCCAGCTCGTCTTCGGGCTGTTGCCGCGGAACAAATTCACCTCGAGCGGCTCGAGGTCGAGGATGGAGAGGAGATCGATCAGGCTTTTGGACATGTTGCGGCTTTCTTCGTCATCGTCGGAATGACGAACGCAGAGATGAACGCTCTTGTTTCTCGACCCTGTTTCACCCAGCTGATATCAGGTAGCAAGTCTCCTCTGATGACGTAGCCCGAGTAAGAACCATGTCAGCACAGCGAAGCATTGTCATCGCCGGCGGCGCATTTGCCGGGCTGGCGCTGGCGCTGGCGTTGCGTCAAGGACTGGGCGCCGAGGTTGCCGTCGTCGTGGCCGATCCGGCTCTTGCCGTCCGGCCGAGCCGCGACGGGCGCGCCACCGCCATTGTCGCGGCGTGCCGGCGCCTGTTCGAGGCGCTCGGCGTCTGGGGCGACATCGCCTCGACCGCGCAGCCCATATCGGACATGGTGGTCACCGATTCCAGGCTGGAAGATGCGACGCGGCCGGCCTTCCTCACCTTTGCCGGCCATGTCGAGCCGGGCGAGCCGTTCGCCCACATGGTCGAGAACCGCCACCTGATCGATGCGCTGGTGACGCGTGCCGAGGCCCATGGCATCGACCTGCGCGCCACGGCGGTTGCGTCCTACGACGCCAATCCGGACGGCGTCGATGTGGAGCTCGCCGATGGCGGCATTATCGGCGCAAGTCTGCTGGTGGCTGCCGACGGCGCGCGCTCGAAGCTGCGCGAACGCGCCGGCATTGCGGCCCATGGCTGGGAATACGATCAATCCGGCATTGTCGTCACCGTCGGCCATGAGCGCGACCATCATGGCCGCGCCGCGGAGCATTTTCTGCCCGCGGGTCCGTTCGCGATCCTGCCGCTCACCGGAAACCGTTCCTCGCTGGTCTGGACGGAGCAGCGGGCGGAAGCGGCGCGTATCGTCGCGCTGGGCGAAGCCGGATTTCTGGCCGAGCTCGAACGGCGCTTCGGATTGCATCTCGGCGCGATC
>JAFAUV010000207.1 GCA_019243075.1 Bradyrhizobium sp. | reverse complement strand
CTGCACGCCATCATCGGCCCGAACGGTGCTGGCAAGACCACGCTGATCAGCCAGCTCACCGGCCATCTCGCGCCGGACTCCGGCAGCGTCTCGCTCGCCGGCCGCAATATCACGCATTTCCCGGCCTATCGCCGCTGTGCGCTGGGGTTGGCACGCTCATTCCAGATCACTTCGCTGCTGCTCGATTTCACGGCCGCCGACAATGTCGCGCTCGCGGCGCAAGCGCATGACGGCCACTCCTTCCGCTTCTTTGCCGATGCCCGAAAGGAAAGGGGCCTGCGCGATGCGGCGCAAGCGGCGCTGCAACGCGTTGGGCTAGCCGATCGCGCCAACGTGCTGGTGTCGAAATTGAGCCATGGCGAGCAGCGCGAGCTGGAGCTTGCCGTTGCGCTCGCGACCAGGCCGCAGCTCTTGCTGCTGGATGAGCCGATGGCGGGCCTCGGCGTCACCGAGTCGGCGCGCATGGTGAAGCTGCTTCAGGAGTTGCGGAAAGAGGTGACCATCGTGCTGGTCGAGCACGACATGCAAGCGGTGTTCGCGCTCGCCGATCGCATCTCGGTCCTGGTCTATGGCCGCGTCATCGCTTCCGGCACCCCGTCCGAGATTCGCCGGAACGACGAGGTCAAGCGCGCCTATCTGGGCGACCAGCATGTGGTGGTGCGCCATGACCGATAATGTGACTGACCATTTGCCCGACACCGCGCTGCTCGAGGTCGAAGGCATCGAGACCTGCTACGGGTTGAGCCAGGTGCTGTTCGGCCTGTCGCTATCGGTCAAATCGGGCGAGATGGTCTCGCTGATGGGCCGCAACGGCATGGGCAAGACCACCACCATCCGCTCGATCATGGGGCTGACACGCGCCCGCGCCGGTGCGATCCGTTTTGCCGGCGTGGAGGTGCGGGAGCAGCCCGCCTACCGCATCGCCAAGCTCGGCATCGGCCTGGTGCCGGAAGGAAGGCAGATTTTCCCGAACCTCACCGTGCGCGAAAATCTGATCGCGGCGTCCGCCAATCGCCTCAACGCATCCGATCCCTGGACGCTGGATAAAATTCACGCGCTGTTTCCGCGGCTGGCCGAACGCGGCAGCAACATGGGCAATCAGCTCTCTGGCGGCGAGCAACAGATGCTGGCGATCGGCCGCGCGCTGATGACCAATCCCAAGCTCCTGATCCTGGATGAGGCGACGGAGGGCCTGGCGCCGCTGATCCGCGAAGAAATCTGGAAGTGCCTGTCGATGCTGAAGGCCCGCGGGCAATCGATCCTGGTGATCGACAAGAATGTCGGGCATTTGAGCCGCATCTGCGACCGCCACACCATCATCGAGCGCGGCCGGACCGTGTGGAGCGGCACGTCCGCCCAGTTGATGGCGGAGCCGGACCTGCAGCACCGCTATCTCGGCATTTGAGTCCGGGCGAGCCGCTCCACACGTTCGGCCGGTTCGACTATTTCTCGAACGGAATGTACTGCTGATATTCCTTCGGCACCTGACTTCGATAGCGCGAGGGCACCGTTCCGCTCGAGATCGAGTGGTCGATCTCCTGCTGCCGGCTCATCCGGCTCGACTTCTTCCTCGTCTTCGCGGCGGTTTTCTTCTCGCCGGTGTCCGCTGATTTCTTGTCTTCGGTGTCAGCCGAGGGCGAGGCCGCGGGCTCAGGTGTCGCGGCCGGCGCCGGCGCGGCCGATGGTGCCGGTGCCGGCGTCGCCGCAGGTGAGGGAGCTGGCGCCGGCGCGGCAGCGTCATTGCCGGAGGGGGCCTGGGCCAGCACCGTGGCGGGCAGGTAGGTGAAGAGGGCGGTCGTCAATGCGACAAGAGAAATCCTTTTCATCTGAAACTCCGCTGTTCGCGCTGTCGAACGTACAATCTGATCGCGCAAGCATACACCCTCCCGCCGACCGGGAGTCGCGGAGCGGCGATCAAAACATCTCGAAATATTCGCGGTGCTCCCAGTCCGACACCTCGGCCTGGAAACGCTCGATCTCGGCATTCTTGATGTGGACGTAATAGTCGACGAATTCCTTGCCCAGCGCCTGACGGAAGAAGGGATCGTCGTTGAGCGCGAACACGGCCTCGCGCAGCGATTTCGGCAGCGCATCAGCGCCGGTTTCGTAGGGCGTATCGGCCGACAGCGGCGGATCGAGCTTGCGGTCGACCCCGTCGAGACCGGAAAGGATTTGCGAGGCCATGTAGAGATAGGGATTGGCGGCGGGCTCGCCGACCCGGTTCTCCAGCCGCGTCGCAGGATCGCCGACGCCGCCGAGTACCCGGATCATCACGCCGCGGTTGTCGCGGCCCCAGATCGCGCGGTCCGGCGCCAGCGAATAAGAGCGGTAGCGCTTGTAGCCATTGATGGTCGGCGTCGTGAACACGGTGGAGGCCCGCGCATGCGCGAGCAGGCCGGCGAGATAGTTGCGCGCGAGCGGGCTCATGACCTCGTTGCCGTCGGTTGCCATGAAGGCGTTGTCGCCGTCGGCGCGCGATACCAGCGACTGATGCAGATGCCAGCCCGAGGCAAATAGGTTGGGCAGCTTGGGCCGGCACATGAAGGTGGCGTGATAGCCATGGCGCCGAGCGATCTGCTTCACGGCAGATCGGAACAGCACCATGTTGTCGGCGGGCTCGATGCCTGTTTTCGGCGCAAAGGTGAACTCGCACTGGCTGGGGCCGAACTCGACCTCCACCGAGCGCAGCGGCAGGCCGAGCGCGATGACGTCGCGGCGGATGATATCGAGCGCCGGCGCCATCTGGTCGTAGCGCTGCTCGGTCAGATATTGATAGCCGTGCGAGAGCAGGCTGACGGAAGGTGGCCGGCCGGGCTGACCGGCATCTTCCGGCGCCAGATGGGCGTCCTCGAGCTTGAAGAGATGAAATTCGACCTCGAGCCCCGCGACAAAATCATAGCCCCGCTCGCCGAGCCGGTTCAGCACCGAGCGATAGAGCTGGCGCGTCGAGAACGGCACCGGCCTGCCGTCGGCGAAATGGACGTCGCACAAGACCCAGCCTGATGTCGGCGACCACGGCAGCACGCGGAAGGTCGTGGGATCCGGCACCATCACGGCGTCGGCGGCGCCCTCCATCTCCTTCATGCCAAAGCCGCCGCCGGCGGTGAACACCGGAAACACCGTCTTGTGCGCGGTGTCCTTGGCCAGCATGGTCGTGGTGATGCTGCAGCCGCCTTCCAGCGAGGCCATCGCCTCGGGCGCCACCAGCGTCTTGCCGCGCAGAATGCCGTGCTGGTCGGCAAAGGACAGGCGGATCGTTTCGAGCTTTTGCTCCTCGGCGATCCGCCGCAGCCGCTGCGCCGCTTCCTTCTGCTCGGCGGACCACAGCCCGTGACGGTCGACGAAGCTCACTCCATCACCCCTCATAAAACTCGTCATGCGCGGGCTTGACCCGCGCATCCATCGTTAACGAGTATTTTTCAAAGCGATGGATTGCCGGGTCAAGCCCGGCAATGACGAGGTTGGGCAAGTCGTCTGGCACCCAATTACTCCGCCGCCGACAGATGCCGCACCTTGTCGGCGATCTCGCTCGGCACTGGCGCCGCCCAGGGCGCGCCGCGGCGGCGCTTGACGTCGACTTCCATCCAGTACATCTCCCAGCCTTGCGTCGGCCCGATGCCGTCCATGGTTCCCGGCCCCTGGATGCTGCGGGCGTGCGCGTCGTCCAGGCACAGGATCGGCTTTTCGCCGGCAGCCACTTTCTCGATCTCCTCGCGCAGCATCCGCCGGTACTGCACGATCGCCTTGTCGGCCTGACCGAGATGCTCCTTCGTGCGGTCCTGGATCGGGCCCATCGACTCCACCGCCCATTGGTCGTGCACGTTGATGTCCATGCCCATGCCGGTATAGGTCGCGGTCGCCTGCTCGTGCGGATCGAAACCGTAATCGTTCGCCTTGTTGCGACGCGACTTGTAGTCCGGCAACTCGTATGTCGCCAGCCGCTGCTCGCGCATCGTCTTCTTGTCGACCGGCGTCGTGAAAGAGGTGAAGATCGAGTACCAGTAGCAGTTCTCGTCGTCGATCGGCACGTGATATTGCGTGATCGTCATCTCCTGGTTCATCGGAATGACGAAGGCGTGCGGGAACAGCTGGTTGGTGACGCGCACATGGGTGCGCTCATCGTCGATCTCGCGCAGCGTGACCAGGCGCATGCCGTATTCGGTGTGCTCGACATTGATGATGGGACGATCATGTTCGCGCATGATTTTGGTCATCGGCATGTCGCTGCTCGCCGACGCGCCGCGGAACTGGCGGCCGTAGGCGTTCGACGTGTCCTCATCCTCGAAGAAGCGATGCAGGTAGGAGGCGTGCGACGGGTCGACGCCGACCTCCAGCGCCTGCAGCCAGTTGCAGGCCCAGTGGCCCTTGAACGCGAAGACATGGCTGTCGGGCGCAACGAAGCAGTCGATCTCGGGAAATGCCGGCGGGCTGCCCTCGCCGAGATAGGCCCAGAGGATGCCGCTCTTCTCCACCACGGGATAGCAGCGCTGCTTGATGCCCTGGCAGAGCTTTGAGCCCATCGGCTCCGCCGGCGTTTCCAGGCACTGGCCCGTCACATCGAACAGCCAGCCGTGAAACGCACAGCGCAGCCCGGCATTTTCCAGCCGGCCGAAGGCGAGATCGGCGCCGCGATGCGCGCAATGGCGATCGATCAGGCCGTAACGGCCGCTCTCGTCGTGAAACAGCACCAGGTCTTCGCCGAGCAGTTTCACCGGCCGCACCGCGCGTGGTCCCTGTAGCTCGTCCACCAGCGCCGCCGGTTGCCAATACATCCGCATCAGCCTGCCGCAGGGCTCCTTGGGGCCGATGCGGGTGATCAGGTCGTTCTGCTCCTGGCTCATCATGGCGCGTCACCTCCGTTGGCATGGGCTGTTCCAATTGTAGCCGGCTTGCGGTGGAAAGCACTTCCGGCTAGCTTGTTCGACTATT
>JAFAUV010000057.1 GCA_019243075.1 Bradyrhizobium sp. | reverse complement strand
CGGCGGCGACGTACTGGCGTTCGCGCTTGAGATAATCGGCGACCGCGCGGCGGAAACCCTCGTTCTCGATATAATGCGCCGAATAGGTCGTCTGCGGCAAATATCCACGCGCCAGCTTGTGCTCGCCCTGCGCGCCGGCCTCCACGACCTTCAGTCTGTGCTGGATCGCGAAATCGATCGCCTGGTAATAGCAGACCTCGAAATGCAGGAACGGATGGTGCTCGATCGCGCCCCAGTTGCGGCCGAACAGCGTGTCCGAGCCGATGAAGTTGATGGCGCCCGCGATCCAGCGGCCGTTGCGCTTGGCCATCACCAGCAGCACGTCCTGGCGCATGTTCTCGCCGATCAGCGAGAAGAATGAGCGGGTCAGATAAGGACGGCCCCATTTGCGCGAGCCGGTCTCCATGTAAAAGGCGAAGAACGCATCCCAGGCGTCTTCGGTGATGTCGTTGCCGGTCAGCCAGTGAATGCTGATGCCGGCGGGGACGGCCTCGCGGCGCTCGCGCTTGATCGCCTTGCGGTGGCGCGAGTTGAGCGAGGCGAGGAAATCATCGAAGGTCGCAAAACCCTGGTTGTGCCAGTGAAACTGCTGGTCGGTCCGCTGCAAAAAGCCGTGCTCGGCCAGAAATTTCCATTCGCTCTCGCGCGCGAAGGTCACATGCGCGGAGGAGGCCTTGCTGACGCCGCATAGCGCCACAAGGCCGCTGGCGAGCGCATTGGCGGTCTGCTCGCGATCCACATCGCTCCGGATCAGAAGCCGCGGGCCGGTGGCCGGCGTGAACGGAACCGAGCATTGCAATTTCGGATAGTAGCGGCCGCCCGCGCGCTCATATGCATCGGCCCAGCCGCGGTCGAAGACATATTCGCCCTGGGAATGCGATTTCAGGTAGCAGGGCACGATGCCGACGACCTCATCGTCGATTTTCGCGAGCAGGTGCCGCGGTCCCCAGCCGGTGCGCGCAATGGCCGAGCCCGACTTCTCGGCGGCCGAGAAAAACGCGTGCGAGACGAACGGGTTATAATAGGGCTTTGAAGCCGGGCAGGAACCTGCAAGCGGATCGAGGCGCTTCAGGCTATCCGGATCGGGGGCCGGGTTGGCGCAGGCATTCCATTCCGCGGCAGAAACATCGCCGACGGAAGGCACCGCTTCGAGGATAATTTCCGCAGAGTCCATCGAGGCTCTTTGCTGCTCCGTCTCAAAGATCGTGCATTGCACCCAAGACTTCAAGGGCCGCGAGCCGCGCGTCAGGTTCCCGGCACAAAGCCTTCAAAGATCATCTGATCGGCGTAGCGCGCGGCGCGGGCGCGCTGCTCCGGTGTGCGCACCGTCCAGGTCAACAGCGGGCAGCCGAACAGATTGCGGGCGAGCCAGGGTGCGAGCGAGGGCAGCTCATTGACCCCATAGGCGACGAAATCCGGCCGGGTGCGGAAGAAGTGGCGCAGATGCGTCATTTCCTTGCGTTGCGCAGCAGAGGCGTCCGGCCAGTCCTTTTCGGTGTAGTCGTGCTCGGCCACGACGCCATGCGGCCGCGACCGGATCAATTCACGCAGCGCAACCACCTGGTCCGGGTCGAAGGACATGCCGGCCGCCGCTCCGTTGTAAGACGACAGCACCTCGGCCATCCGCTTCACGAGCTTACGGTCGCCGTCGAAACGGCTCTTCACCTCGATCACCAGAGGCACACGGCCGGCGACGAGACCGCAGAGATCGGCCAGCGTCATCATGCGCTCGGACGTGCCCTTGAAGCGCACTTGTTTCAACTCGGCCGCGGTCTTGGCGAGCAGCGTGCCGCTGCCTTGGGTGAGGCGGCCGAGCTCGTCGTCGTGATGCACCATCGCCTCGCCATCGGCGGCGAGCTGGATGTCGCATTCGATGGCGAAATTGCCTGATATCGCGCCTTCGGCGGCGGCCGGCATGTTCTCGATGATGCCGCGCGCGGCATTGTGCAGGCCGCGATGGGCCACCGGCCGCGCGGTTAGCCAATCCGGAGCGCGCACGGCCTTCGCCTCTAGGCCACTTCGAACAGGCCTTCGACCTCGACCGACGCATCCGCCGGCAGCGAGGCGACGCCGACCGTGGTGCGGGCGTGGCGGCCCTTGTCGCCGAATACCGCGACCATCAGGTCGGAGGCGCCGTTCAGGACTTTCGGCCCATCCAGAAAATCCGGGGCCGAATTGATGAAGCCGCCGAGCCGCACTACGCGCACGACCTTGTCGAGATCGCCCAGCGCGGCCTTGACCTGCGCCAGCAGGTTGATGCCACAGCCGCGCGCAGCGGCTGCCCCTTCCTCAAGCGTGACGCCCCCGCCGAGCTTGCCTTTTGCAATCAGCTTGCCGGCACCGTCGAAGCAGACCTGGCCGGACACGAACAGAAGATTGCCG
>JAFAUV010000378.1 GCA_019243075.1 Bradyrhizobium sp. | reverse complement strand
TGCCGCGGGCCTGTCTTCTGGCAGGCGATGTGGCGAAGAGTGCCGAGTTCTTCTCGTTCGGCACCAACGATCTGACGCAGACCACCTACGGCATCAGCCGCGACGACGCGGCCAGCTTCCTCGGCGCCTACGTCACCAAGGGCATTCTCGCGATCGATCCCTTCATCGCGCTCGACCAGGAAGGCGTCGGCGAGCTCGTGAAGATCGGCGTGGCGCGCGGCCGCAAGACTCGGCCCGATCTCAAGGTCGGCATCTGCGGCGAGCACGGCGGCGATCCTGCTTCGGTCGCGTTCTGCCACGAAATCGGCCTCAACTATGTCTCGTGCTCGCCCTACCGCGTGCCGATCGCCCGTCTCGCCGCAGCGCAGGCCGCCATCGGCAAGGCGGTCGCGAGCCAGGCGTAGGTTCCACCTTCGTCATTGCGAGCGAAGCGAGCAAACCACGCTGTTTGCTCCGGACAGACTGGATTCTTCCTCGCTCGTTCCTAGAGCGGGATGACGTTTCTTCGAATCGTCGTCCCCCTCTATCTTTTTGTTTGAGCATGATCTTTTCGGAAAACCGCTGCACACTTTTCCGGGTCATGCTTTAGGAATGACGAAGTGGCAACTGGCTGCGCCATGGGCGATTCCGACAAAATTCTTCACTGATCTTGTTGACCGGATATTTACCACTTCTCTGCAAACGCCATTTACCAACGCTTGAGACGTCGTCGCGCGAGCCGAAGCGATTGCTTGCGTGTGTCGCGCGGGCCACGGGAATTAACGCCCCGGCAACCTAAACTGGATATGACCGGAATAGATCGAATTGCACGGATGTACTGCGTTCGAGCTCATCCCGAGTGTGTAGCGTTGCGTGAGTGCGTTGATACCAGTCCAGCGTAAGAAGCCGAGGGGCGTGCGTTTCGCGTCCTTCGGTCTTGCGCTTTGGTTCTTCGCTTTGATGCCGAATGAGATCGGCTATTCCGACATCGCCTCGCTGCTCGCGCGCCAGCCCGGCGTCGGCGAACGCTGGCAGAAGCGCGTCACCGGTGCCGCCGCAACCATCCAGCTCGCGACCTACAGTTTCGGCCGCCCGATCGGCACCTCCGCCCCGGAGAGCGCGAGCTATCGGCTGGCAACCCTCGATCGTGCCGGCGCCGACATTACAGGCTCGACACCGCGCAACTCGGTGCTGCAGGCACCGCCGCGCTATCAGCCCTCCGATTTCCCCAAGGTCGATCGCACGCTGAAGGGCGATCGTCTTGTCGTGGCGCCGCCGGTTTACGTCGAGCCCGAGACCGGTCGTCCTGACGAAGCGCCGCCGACGCTGGAAGATCCTTCGGCCTCGAATGCATCCGTCATGGGGGCCAAGACGGCGATGGCGACTGCGCCCGCGGCCGGCCCCAGGCAGGCGCCGCTCGATCCCGAGCTGCAGGCCGCGATGAACGCCCCGCCGCTGCCGCAATATAGCGGCGATGCGCTGCCGAAATACGATATCTCGCTGTCGCTCGAAGCCCAGCCATCGGGCGATCTGAAGAACTCGCACGATGCGATCCAGATCGAGCCGGGGCCTTCGGGCGACGGCTTCAACATCAAGACCGCCAGTCTGTTCTTCGGCAACTCTTCGCTCGGCGGCTCGCTGGAGAGCATCGAGCGCTGGCAGCCCGGCGAGGAGCCGACCATTGTCGCGCCCGATCCCGACATGAAGGTGATGGCGTCGCTGCCGCCGCCTTCGAGCGATGGGGCGAAAGCGATCGAAAGCGGCGAGAGCATCGCGGCGAAGGGCGAGGTCAACGCCGACAATCAGCTCGGGAAATCCCCGGCCGAGCGGCTCGGCCTCACCGACGACAGAGCGCGCGTGAAGGAGGAAAAGTGCCTGGCCGAAGCCGTCTATTTCGAGGCGCGCGGCGAGGCGGTGCGCGGCCAGATCGCCGTGGCCCAGGTGGTGATGAACCGGGTGTTTTCCGGCAAATATCCAAACAGCGTCTGCGGCGTGGTCTACCAGAACAAGCACCGGCACATGGCCTGTCAGTTCACCTTCGCCTGCGACAATTATGCCGATGTGATCCGCGAAGCCGACATGTGGGAGCGCGCCAGGAAAATCTCCAGGGCCATGCTCGACGGCCAGATCTGGCTGCCGGAAGTCGGCAAGTCGACCCATTACCACGCCTACTACGTGCACCCGTCCTGGGTCAGTGAAATGACCAGGCTCTACAAGTTCGGGGTGCATACCTTCTACCGGCCGAAGGCCTGGGGCGACGGCAGCGACGCGCCGAGCTGGGGCACGCCGGCACAGACGGCGGCGCTGTCGGAACAGCTCGCAGCGGAAGCCAAGAGCGAAGCGGAGATGTATCCGAACTCGGTGCGACGGTAGTCTTTTCTCGGTTCGTCATGCCCCGCGCTCGATCAGGTCAAGCCCAGCCATGGCGAGTTATGTCTCGACATCCACCGCCACGTCGAAATTCGGCGCGGAATGCGTCAGCGCGCCGGAGGAAGCGTAGTCGACGCCGCTGGCGGCGATCGCTGCGATCGTATCGAAGGTCAAGCCGCCGGACGCTTCCAGCACGACGCGGCCTTGCGCGAGCTTGACCGCCTCCACCAGATCCGCGACATCCATGTTATCGAGCAGCACGACGTCGGCCAATCCAGTGTCGAGGACCTCGCGCAATTGGGCGAGCGTGTCGACCTCGATCTCGACCTTGACGAGATGGCCGATATGGGCGCGGGCGCGCTGCAGCACCGCTTTGATACCGCCGGCGAGCGCGATGTGGTTGTCCTTGATCAGGATGGCATCATCGAGTGCGAAGCGGTGATTGAAGCCGCCGCCGCAGCGGACGGCGTATTTCTCCAGCGCCCGCAGGCCGGGCGTGGTCTTGC
>JAFAUV010000349.1 GCA_019243075.1 Bradyrhizobium sp. | reverse complement strand
TCGTCTATAACCATACCGCCGAAGGCAACCATCTCGGCCCGACGCTGTCGTTTCGCGGCATCGACAACGCCTCCTATTACTGGCTGAAGCCCGACAACAAGCGCTACTATGACGATTTCACCGGCTGCGGCTCCTCGGTGAACCTTGCTCATCCGCGCGTGCTGCAGATGGTGATGGATTCGCTGCGCTACTGGGTCGAGGTCTGCCATGTCGACGGCTTCCGCTTCGATCTCGCGACCACGCTGGCGCGGATACCGACCGGCTTCGACCGCAACAGCCCGTTTCTGACCGCGGTCCGGCAGGACCCGGTTCTGGCCGGCGTGAAACTCGTGGCCGAGCCCTGGGATCTCGGCATGGGAGGGTACCAGGTCGGCGGCTTTCCCTCGCAATGGTCGGAATGGAACGACCGCTATCGCAGCGCCATGCGGCGCTACTGGAGCGGCGAAGGCAGCCTGATCGGCGAAGTGTCGAGCCGCATGACGGCATCCTCCGATCTGTTCCATCATGACGGCCGCAAGCCGCGCGCCGGCGTCAACCACATCACCGTGCATGACGGCTTCACCCTGGCCGACTTGTTCAGTTACAACCAGAAGCACAATGAGGCCAATGGCGAGGACAACCGCGACGGCTCCAACGACAACCACAGCAACAATTGCGGCCATGAGGGGCCGACCGACGACGCTGCCGTCACTGCGTTGCGGCGCCAGCTCCGCAAGAACCAGCTCGCCTGCCTTTTTCTCGCGCAGGGCCTGCCGCTGCTGCTGGCCGGCGACGAGATCGGCAACAGCCAGAACGGCAACAACAACGCCTATTGCCAGGACAACGAGACGGGCTGGGTCTCCTGGGAAAATCTCGGCCGCGAAGGCGACGACCTCACCGAGTTTGTCAGCCACATGACGGGCCTGCGCGAGAGATTTCCGCAAACCCGCAGCCAGCGCTGGCTCGCCGGGCGGCGTCCGGACGGCTCCTACGGCGTGCTGTGGCTGACGCCCGCGGCCGAAGAGATGAAGGAGACCGACTGGAAATTTCCCGACGGCCGCTTTCTCGCCTATGTGCTGGGTCCGATGGAACCAGGACAGGCGCCGATCTTTATCGTGCTGAACGCGGCTCCGGAAGAGATCGCATTCAAATTGCCGAAGATGCCGGATTACAGGAGCTGGCAGCAGGTGCTCAATACCACCGAAGTCAAGCAGACGGGCGCCGGCTTTGCCTCGGGCGCCGACACAAAGGCCCCACCCCGTTCGGTGCTGGCGTTTGCAGGCTCGGCATGAGCGAAGCCCGGTTCGGCGCCAGCCCGACAAAGGACGGCACCTCGTTCAAATTGTGGGCGCCGGGCGCCAAGCGTGTCGACCTCGTGCTCGAGAAACGGCCGCAAGCGATGCGGCGCGGCGATGGCGGCTGGTTTTCGCTTGACGTCGCCGGCAGCCGCGCCGGAGCTCGCTACAAGTTTCGCATCGACGACGAGATCGACGTGCCCGATCCCGCTTCGGCGTTTCAGCCCGAAGACGTGTTCGGACCGAGCGAGGTGATCGATCACGATAGCTTCGCATGGCGCGCGCAGGATTGGCGGGGCCGACCCTGGGCGGAAACCGTCCTGATCGAAACCCATGTCGGCACATTCACAAAGCAAGGCACCTACCGCGGGATGATCGAGAAGCTCGATCATCTCGTCAAAACCGGCATCACGGCCCTCGAACTGATGCCACTGGCGGATTTCTTCGGCCGCCGCGGCTGGGGCTATGACGGTGTGCTCTGGTATGCGCCGGACGCCGCCTATGGCCGGCCGGAGGATCTGAAAACGCTGATCGACGAAGCGCATCTGCGCGGGCTGATGGTGTTCCTCGACGTGGTCTATAATCACTTCGGACCGGAGGGGAATTTCCTCGGCCGCTATGCGCCGAATTTCTTCACCGACGCGCACACGCCCTGGGGCAGCACGATCGACTATCGCGTGGCCGAGGTGCGCGATTTCGCGATCGGAAACGCGCTGTCCTGGCTGCGCGACTACCGCTTCGACGGGCTGCGGTTCGATGCGGCCAATCACATCATGTCGGAGCCCGGCAAGCCCTCCATGCTGCACGACCTCAGCGTCGCTGTCGGCAGGCTCGCTGCCGCGACCGGCCGGCACATCCATCTCGTGCTCGAAAATGGCGACAACCGCGCAAGCCTGCTCGACGCCGGGCAGGAGCCGCCGCGCGGCAAATTCCGCGCCCAATGGAACGACGACTATCACCATGTCTGGCATGTGATGCTGACGAAGGAATCCGCCGGCTATTACGCCGATTATCAGCGTTCACCGCGCGGCGGGCTTGCGCGCGCGCTGGCCTCGGGATTCGTCTACCAGGGTGAAATCTCCGAATTCTGGGACAACAAGCCGCGCGGCGAGCCGAGCGGCAAACTGCCGCCCGCCAGCTTTGTCAATTTCCTGCAGAACCACGACCAGATCGGCAACCGGCCGTTTGGCGACCGGCTGGAGGCGCTGGCGTCCGCGGAACAGATCGAAGCAGCGCTTGCGGTCACGCTTCTCGCGCCGATGATCCCGATGCTGTTCATGGGCGAGGAATGGGGCTCGAAGGCGCCCTTCCCGTTCTTCTGCGATTTCGAGGGCGATCTCGCCCATGCGGTCCGTCAAGGCCGCAAGCAGGAGTACAAATGGGCATATGACAGATACGGCGACGAGGTGCCCGATCCGCTGGAGCCATCGACGTTCGAATCCGCCGTGCTGGACTGGCCGAGCTGCGATATGCCCGCGGGCAGCAAGCGGCTGACGCTGGTGCGACAGCTGCTGGCGGTTCGCCGCCGGGAAATCGCGCCGAGGCTGACGGGCGCCAGCCTTGGCGCAGCCGAGGTCAGGGACGACGGATTGCTGACCGCGAGCTGGCGGATGAACGACGGCGCGATGCTGCGGCTGACCGCAAATCTCTCGGCGGACGAGATCGCACATCAAACACAAGCGACGGGGATGTCGATCTGGGGCGGCGACGCCGGCGACCGACTTCCGCCCTGGTCGGTGCTCTGGCATATCGGAGGCTAGCATGCCGCCGGCCATCCCGATCGCAACCTATCGGTTGCAACTGACGGCGGATTTCAATTTCGAAAAGGCCGCAGAGGTCGTACCCTACCTGAAAGCGCTCGGCATCACCCATCTCTATGCCTCGCCGTTCATGAAGGCGCGCAAGGGATCGACGCACGGCTATGACGTGGTCGACCACACCAAGCTCAATCCCGAGCTCGGCGGCGAGGGCGGCTTCGCAAAGCTCTCCGAAACATTGCGCACGCACGATCTCGGCCTGATCCTCGATTTCGTTCCCAACCATGTCGGGGTGCATTTCGCCGACAATCCCTGGTGGCTGGACATGCTGGAATGGGGCCCGGCCTCCCCGCATTCAAACGCCTTCGACGTCGATTGGGACCAATTGCCCTATCGCAGGCGCGGCGGCGTGCTGCTGCCCATTCTCGGCTCCTCCTATGGCGAAGCGCTGGAGCGCGGCGAGGTCGAGCTGCGCTACGACGAAAGCGAAGGCAGCCTCTCCTGCTGGTACTTCGAGCATCGCCTGCCGATCGCGCCGGAGCGATATGGCGAGGTGCTGCGGATGGCCGTGAAAGAGGCCGGCGCCGAGCAGAACGAAGCCGGCAAACGCATCCTCGCCCTCGCCTCGCGCTATCACGGCTTGCGCCATCCCAATCGGCAGGAGGCGCCGCGCTTCAAGCAGGAGCTAAGGGAAGTCTCCGGCGGCGCCGATATCATTGCGCGCGGGCTCGATGCCTATCGCGCCGGCACCGATCGTCCCAACCAGACGCTGGCGCTGCATCATCTCTTGGAGCGCCAGCATTACAGGCTCGGCCACTGGCGCCTGGCTTCCAGCGACATCAACTACCGCCGCTTCTTCGACGTCAACTCGCTCGCGGGTCTGCGGGTCGAGGAAGCCGGCACGTTCGAAGCCGCGCATCGGCTGGTGCGGCGCTTGATCGCCGAGGGAAAGCTGCAGGGTCTGCGGCTCGACCATATCGACGGCCTGCGCGATCCCGCGCAATATTTCCAGCGCCTGCGCCGCCTGATCCGCGAGGCGCAAGGTGGTCAGGCAAAGCCTTTCTACGTCGTGATCGAGAAGATCCTCGGGGAGGGCGAGCGGCTGCAGAGCTTTGCCGGCGTTCACGGCACGACCGGCTATGAGTGGATGAATGCGATCGCGCAGGTCCTGATCGAGGGCAAAGGGCTCGATCGGCTCGACGAAGTCTGGCGGCAGGTCAGCAACCAGCCGCCGAGGCTCGAGCCGGTGCTGAAGGCCGCGAAACGCCGCGTGCTGGAGACGCTCTTGACCAGCGAGTTCACCGTGCTGGCGCGTCTTCTGGCGCGCATCGCCAGCGGTCATTATTCGACGCGCGATTTCTCGGCCGACAGCCTGCGGCAGGCGCTCGAACTTTATGTGCTGCATTTCCCGGTCTACCGCACCTATCTGACCGGCGCAGGACCGACCGCGCATGATCGCGCGCTGATCGAGATCACGATCGCCCGGGCGCGCGCCGAATGGTACGCCGCCGACGAAGGCATTTTCGACTTCCTGCGCGATGCGCTGACGCTCGACCTGATCAAGCCGGGACGCCCTCCGCACAGCGCCCCCCGGGTGCGGCGCTTTGCGCTCAAATTGCAGCAATTCACCGGGCCGTTGATGGCGAAGTCGCTGGAAGATACCGCCTTCTACCGCTTCCATCGGCTGCTGGCGCTGAACGAGGTCGGCGGCGATCCGGCGGCACAAGCACTGTCCGTTGCGGATTTTCACCAGGTGATGCAGGCCCGCGCGCGGGACTGGCTGCATGGCATGACCGCAACCGCCACCCACGACACCAAGCGTGGCGAAGACGCGCGCGCCCGGCTGATGGCGCTCAGCGAAATCCCGAGCGAATGGACCAGCGCGGTGGCGCGCTGGAAGGTGTTGAATGCGCCGCATCTCGTCACCGAGGGGGGGATCCGGGCCCCTTCGGCGGCGGCCGAATATATGCTGTATCAGACGCTGCTCGGCGCCTGGCCCCTGGAAGGACCCGATCGATCTTTCGCCGAACGCATCAAGGCTTACGCGCAAAAAGCCGCGCGCGAAGGCAAGGAGCAGACGAGCTGGCTCAATCCCCACGCGACCTACGAAGCAGGCCTGAGCACCTTCATCGAACGCATTCTCGATGCTTCGCTCTCGGGCGAGTTCCTGGAATCGATTGCGGCCTTGGCGCACCGCCTCGCGCTGCTCGGCGCGCTCAATTCGCTGAGCCAGCTCACGCTCAAGGCCACGCTGCCGGGCGTGCCCGATTTTTATCAGGGCACGGAGTTCTGGGATCTGTCGCTGGTCGATCCCGACAACCGCCGTCCGGTCGATTTCGAGACGCGCAGCAACGTGCTGGCCTCGCTCGGGGCGGCTGACTGGAGCACGCTCGCGGAGCGCTGGCCGGACGGGCAGCTGAAACTTGCCTGGACCGCCCGTCTGCTCCAGCTACGCGCCGAGCTCGCCGATGTTTTCACGCTCGGCGATTATCAGCCGCTCGAGGTCAGCGGGACGCATCGCGATCACATCATTGCCTTTGCACGGCGTCACGGCAAGGACGCGGCCATCGTCGCCATCGCGCGCCATTTCGCGCCGTTCACCGACGCAGGCCGAAGCTGGCCGCGCGGGGAAGCATTTCAGGCGGCGCTTGGTTTGCAAGGCTTTGCCTTGGAAGGAATGGAAGCAGACGAGCTGCCGCTAGCCACGCCGTTCAAGGATTTTCCGGCTGCCGTCCTGAAAGCGCGCTGGGTAGGTGCCGAGAGGGCGGTGCGCAAACGCGTCACTGCCTGATGCTGCAAATGCGAAGGCCGCCCGGGATCTGAGGGCCGGGCGGCCTGGCGGGTCTCGTGCCGACTCAGCGGTCGGTTCCCTGCTCCGCGCTTGCCATGATGGTCCGCGCAATTCGTTACCATCAAGCTGATGAAATTCCGGGCATGCGGATTTTTCCCGGACTTTCGTTGCTGCGCCGCCGAACAATCACTCGCGCTTGGTGAGCAGCAGCTTGCCGCGATCGCGGATCGCGATCTGCGCCATTGCCGCGAAGCGCTGCAACAGCCAAGGCAGCATCACCTCGAGCCGCACGTGATCGTCGGCGACCTCGATGTGGCCGGAGGCGGCCTGCCCCAACGCGCGCACGCGAAAGAACATCTGCTCGCCCTGCCAACGCTCTTCATCGACCTTCAACACGGGAACGCTCGCCGCCGCGCGCTCCAGTCCGCCCTTGAGGCGGCGCATGGCTTCCTCGCGGCCGAGGCGATGCGGAATGGATACGACGAGCGGCGCGGACATCACAAATCCCCTTGTTGATTTTCCTGATGTAATTGCGC
Source organism: Bradyrhizobium sp. (assembly GCA_019243075.1). Classification (GTDB taxonomy): domain Bacteria; phylum Pseudomonadota; class Alphaproteobacteria; order Rhizobiales; family Xanthobacteraceae; genus Bradyrhizobium. The sequence goes on along the minus strand of JAFAUV010000349.1, from coordinate 8,389 downwards.
AGCTCGCGAAGGGAAGAGGACGGCGAATATCGCAGTGCACATCGGGAACTTTCAGGGTTCCAGCAGGTTTCCCCGGCTGACCCGGCGGACAAATGCCCAGCGAGGCTGAGGAGGACAAATGTCAATTGGCACCATCATCCTGATTATTCTGATCATTGCGCTGCTCGGCGGCTTCAGCGGCATCGGCGGCGGGCCGTTTTACGGTACGGGTTATTACGGCGGCGGGGGTCTCGGGCTGATCATCGTCATCCTGCTGATCCTGATCTTGCTGGGAAGGATATAATCGGCGCCTCATGATCTGTGTCGCAGGGCGAGGGCAATGGCGCATTTGCGCCATGCCCTGCATTTCGGCGCGCCCGCTTCGCCTGCACCCTACTGTTTTTCCAGCTTCTTCATCGCCGGCTTGATCGACGAAGCCGCTTCGTCATAGCCCTGCCATGCCTTCGTCTTCGCCAGCAGCGAGGGGACGGTTCGGATGGTGAAGCGCTTCGGATCGAGATCGCCTTTCACCTGCGCCCATGTCAGCGGCATCGAGACGGTCGCGCCGTCGCGCGCCCGCGGCGACAGCACCGCGACCGCAGTCGACATCCGGTCGTTGCGCAGATAATCGAGAAAGATCTTTCCCTTGCGCTTGGCCTTGGACATGTTGAGCAGATAGCGATCTGGATCCTCGTTCGCCATCAAGCGGCAGACGCCCTGCGCGAAGGCCTTGGCTTCCGGCCAGCTCACCTTGTTCCTCGCGCCCTGCAGCAGCGGCACGACCACGTGAAGCCCCTTGCCGCCGGTGGTCTTGCAGAAGCTTTCCATGCCGAGATCGGCAAGATATTTCCGCATCTCCTTCGCGGCGTCGATGACGTAGGTGAATTCGACATCGGGCGCAGGATCGAGATCGAACACCAGCCGGCCAGGTACCTCGTATTCGCTCGGCGCGCAATTCCAGGGATGCAGTTCGAGGCCGCCGACCTGGGCGACGGCGGCCAGCCCTTCGATGCGATCGATCTCGATATAAGGCTTGCGATCGCCGGAGACCCTGACGAGCTCCAGCAGTTTTGACGTTCCCTGCATGCCGTGCCGCTGGAAGAAATGCTCACCCTTGATTCCGTCGGGCGCGCGCACGAGAGAGCTGGGGCGGCCCTTGATGTGGGGCATCATCCATTCCCCAACCGCCTCGAAATAGTGCGCCAGGTCGAGCTTGGTGACCGGCTCACCGTCGGCCGCGTCCGGCCACATCGCCTTCTCGGGATGCGAGATCAGGACGCTCATGACCTCGTTGGCTCGCTTGTCCGAGGTCTTCGCACGGCCGACAGGCGCGGGTTTGCTCGACTTGACCTCGGCCCTCGCAGTCGCAGGTTGCGCGACGCTTGTCATTGCCGGCAGCTCGGTCCTCACCTCGTGCGGATCCTTGTCCTGCCGCAATCCCTTGAACGCGGCCTGGCGGATGTTGCCGTCGCCGGTCCAGCCGGCGAATTCGATCTCGGCAACGAGTTCCGGCTTCAGCCAATGTACGTCCCGGACCTTGCGCGGCGCGTTCTTGCCCTCGAATGGATTTTCATCGGAAGCGGCTGCCTTCAGCGCCGGCATGATCTGCTTGACCTTGTCCTGACCATAGCCGGTGCCGACCATGCCGACGAAGGCGAGATGATCCCCGCGATAGACGCCGGCCATCAGCGAGCGGAATTTGCCGTTGGTGGTCTTCCAGCCGCCGATCACGACCTCCTGGCCGGCACGGGCCTTGGCTTTGGTCCAGCTCTCGGTGCGGCCGGAGTGATAGGAAGCGGTGAGCTTCTTGGAGATGACGCCTTCGAGCTTCAGCTCCCGCGCCGAATCCATCACCGACTCGCCGTCGGTCTCGAAATGCTCGACATAGCGGATGTTTTCGCCCTCATGCTCCTCGAGCACTTGCTTCAGCCGCGCCTTGCGCTCGCGCAGCGCCAGGCGGCGCAGATCCATGTCCTCTGCGAACAGCAGGTCGAAGGCAAAAAAGATCAGCGTGCCCGTCTTGCCTTCCGACAGCGCCGCCTGCAGCGCGGAGAATTCCGGCACGCCGTCCTTGTCGAGCGCGACGATCTCGCCATCGATCAGCACATCGGGCAACGCCTGCGCTTGCTTGGCGATCGCGGAGAACTTCTCGGTCCAGTCCAGGCCCTTGCGGGTCTTGAGCGAGACCTTGCCGTCCTCGACGCGCAACTGCATGCGGTAGCCGTCGAATTTGATCTCGTGGCCCCAGCCCTCGCCGCGCGGCGGGCTCTCGACGGATGCGCAAAGCTGCGGCGCGACGAAAGCCGGTATCGATTCGATCCGTTTGACCTCGATCCGTTTTGCGGGCCTCGCATGCGTGACCGGCTTGGCATGCTTGCCGGCTTTGCTTTCGGACGGCGCCTCCGTCGCCGCGGCGCGATTGGAATGCCAGACCGCGTCGGCCTTGGCACGGCCGTTCTTGGTCATCATGAACGGCTTTGGCGCCTTGCCCTTGCCGGCGGCGATCTGCTCGAGGGTCCGGCCCGAAGCGACAGAGCGGTCCTCATCGAGGATAGCGTTCTCCTCACCCTCTTTCGCATATTCATCGCGGTGCTTGATCAGAAGCCAGTTGGTACGATTGCTGCCGTCGCGGTTGTGGCGCATGCGCACCAGGACCCAGCTACCCCTTAGCTTCTCGCCATGGAGCGTGAATTTGAGGTCGCCCTTCCTGAAGCCGCCCTCGGGATCGTCGGACTCCCAATAGCCGCGATCCCAGAGCAGCACGGTGCCCCCACCAGATTGCCCCTTGGGAATCGTGCCTTCGAAATCGCCATAATCAAGGGGATGGTCGTCTGTCTCGACCGCCAGCCGCTTGTCGTGGGGGTCGAGCGAAGGGCCCCGCGTGACCGCCCAGGACTTGAAGACGCCGGCATGCTCGAGCCGGAAATCATAATGCAGCCGCGTCGCGGCATGCTTCTGAATCACGAAGCGCGGACGGGCGGACGGCGCCACCTTCGCCTCGCCCGAGGGCTCGGCGGTCTTGTCGAAATCCCGCTTCTTTCGATAGGTCGACAGCTTTCGCGACGGCACGATCAAACCCATTCAGCAGCCCGGCAAGCCTAACACGCGCCCCTCGGAACCAAAACCCGCAACCCCCGTTGGGGTTCCGAAAGCATTGGAAGTGCTGGAGATTGCAGTGGCTCCTCGCGCCTATTGGAAGGGTACGCTCAAGCTCTCGCTGGTGGCCTGCCCGGTACAGCTCTATCCGGCCACGACCGCGGTCGAGAAGACCCGCTTCCACATGATCAACACCGAGACCGGCAACCGCCTGCGGCAGCAGATGGTGGATGAAGAGACCGGCGAAGTCGTCGAAAGCGAGCAGAAGGGGCGCGGTTACGAAATCTCCAAGGGCAAATTTGTCGAGATCGAGAAGGACGAGCTCGACGCCGTCCAGATCGAAAGCAACCATGCCATCGACATCGACAGTTTCGTGCCCAGGGACGAAATCGACCAGCGCTATCTCAATCACCCCTATTACATCGTCCCCGACGGCAAGGCGGGGGTCGACGCCTTTGCCGTCATTCGCGACGCGATGAAGGACCAGGACCGGGTCGCGCTGGCCCGCATCGTGCTGACCAACCGCGAGCATGTGATCGCGATCGAGCCGTTCGGCAAGGGCCTGCTGGGAACGACCCTGCGCTATCCCTATGAGCTGCGCGATGCCGACGACTTTTTCGAGGACATCAAAAGCCCGAAGATCACCAAGGACATGGTCGAGCTCGCAAGCCACATCCTCGATACCAAGGCGGCGCATTTCGATCCTTCGAAATTCAAGGACGAGTACGAGACCGCACTGAAGAAGCTGGTGACGCGCAAAGCCGCCGGCAAGCCGATCGAGGCGGCCGCGCCGGAGGAGAAGCCGAGCAACGTCGTCAGCCTGATGGATGCGCTGAAGCAAAGCGTGCAGGGCAAGAACGCGCCACGCAAAGCCACGAAATCGCACGCCCGACGCCCGGCGCCGCGGCGGCCGGCAAAGCGGGCGCACCGCACGGCGGCTCGGGATCGGCGAGCCGGATAGTTCGTCTTTGCGAGGATCGGATGGAAAAAGCAATCCGGACGGTTTCCGCATAGACCGTCCGGATTGCTTCGCGGACCTGTCATCGACCCTCCGCTGCGCGCGGACCCCTGGGCGATGACGAGCGGACTTAGCGCTTCGCTTTGCGCTTCTTTGCGCTCTTTTTCTTCTTCGGCACCTTGGCGCCCTTCTTGCGCGCCTCCGATAATCCGATCGCGATCGCCTGCTTGCGGCTCTTGACCTTGCGGCCGGAGCGGCCGCTCTTCAGCGTGCCCGATTTGCGCTTCTTCATCGCGCGCTTGACGCTTGAGGACGCCTTCCTTGAATATTTTCGTGCCATGAATTTCCTCCCGGTTGCCGGGAACTAATCCAGGCGACGCGCGATGGTTCCGCCTGCGCTCAATCCGCCGCGCGCAGGCGATAACCGATGCCGGTCTCGGTCAGCACGAATTGCGGACGCTCGGGGTCGGCCTCGATCTTCTGACGGAGCTGGCGGACATAGACCCGCAGATATTGCGCATCGGTCAGCTCGTCCCACAACTCCTTCAGCAGGAAGCGATGCGTCAAGACCTTGCCGGCGTGCTGAACCAGCACGCGCAACAGATCGTACTCCTTCGGTGATAATTTCACCTCGCGTTCGCCGACCTTGACGATGCGGCGAACCAGATCGACCGAGAGATCGCCGGAGCGAAATACCGGCCGCTCGCCATGGGCCTGCAACTGGTGCCGCAACGCGGCGCGAAGACGCGCCAGCAGTTCGTCCATGCCGAACGGCTTTGTGAGATAGTCGTCGGCGCCGAGATCGAGCGCCTGCACCTTGCCTGCCTCGTCGCCACGGCTCGACAGCACCACGATCGGCACCGCCTCGTTGCGGCTGCGGATGGTGCGAAGCAATTCGTGCCCCTGGATGTCGGGCAGGCCGAGATCGAGGATGATCAGGGCGGGATTTTGCGCCAACAGCTCCAGCGCCGTCCTGCCGTTCGGCGCCTCCAGGATTTCGTAGCCTTGCGTCGTCAGCCCCATCCGCAGCAATTTGCGGATCGGCGGCTCGTCGTCGATGACCAAGACCTTGATCGGTATGGCGTTCATGCGGCGGTATCCAATGCGCGCGCGCTCGCCGGGACCGGCAGGCGGATGGTGAGCACGGCGCCGCTGCGGTCGGTGCGGTTCGCGGCCGTGATCCGGCCACGCATGGCTTCGACAAAGCCGCGGGAGATGGCAAGCCCCAGTCCCGTACCGGGACGGACATGGTCGCCCTTCTGCACGCGGTAGAACTTGTCGAACACGCTTTCGAGCTCCGTCGGCGGTATGCCCTCGCCCTCGTCCGCGACCTGCAGCGCCACGCCGTCTCGTTCCAGGAAACTGCGGATCGAGATCGTGGTGTCGGGCGGGGAATATTTGGCGGCATTGTCCAAAAGATTGAACAGCACCTGTTCGAACAGCACGGCGTCCAGCTCGAGCATGGGCATATCCGCCGCCAGCTCCAGCGATACCCTGTGCCGCGCCAGAATCTTGTTGGCGCGCCTGAGCGCGCTGCCGACGATTTCGCCGATATCATGCAGCGCCGTGTTCGGCACGATGGCACCGGATTCGAGCTTGGTCATGTCGAGCAGATTGGCAATGAAGCGGTTGAGCCGCTCGGATTCATCGATCACGGTGGCAAGCAGGTCGCGCTTTTCGGCATCGGACAGATTGCTGGCGAGATCGCGCATGGTCGAGGCGGCGCCCAGCACCGAGGCCAGCGGGGTCTTCAGGTCATGCGAGATCGATGTCAGCAGCGCCGAGCGCAGCCGCTCGGATTCGACCGTGCGCTTCACCCGATCCATGTCCTCGACCAGCAGCACCCGCTCGATCGCGAGCGCCCCCTGGTCGACCAGCGCATCGAGCAACCGGCGCTGGTCCGGCGTCAGCAGCGGTCCGGTGCGGTCGTCGTCGATCCCGATCACGCCGATCAGGCCGCGGCCGGTGCGCATGGGCAGAAACAGGCGCTTGGCGCCCGGCAGCGTGTCCGAGCCGCGGCCCGCCGGCCGGTCGTTGCTCCAGGCCCAGTTCGCGGCCGCGAGATCCCCCTTGTCGAGCTCGTCCTCGGGCGGGTAGCCCGCCTTCACCGTCAATATGCCGTCCTCCGGCAGCAGCAGCACCACCCGCACCTTCAGCATCAGCGCGGTCTGGTAGGCGGTCGCCCACAACACGTCGTCGAGCGTTGCCGTGCCGGCGAGCTTGCGGCTGAAAGCATAGAGCTGCTCGGTGGTCCTGATCCGGCCGATCGCAGTGTCGGCCTGGGTGCGCACGCGTGCCGCGAGATTGGAGACCAGGATCGCGATCAGCATGAAGAAGAAGAACGCCGCGATGTTGGTGGGATCGGTGATGGTGAAAGTGTAGATCGGCGGCAGGAAGAAGAAGTTGTAGGCGAGCGAAGCCGCGACGCTGGCGGCGAGCGACGGCCACAGGCCATAGCGCACCGCAACGCCGACCACCGCGGTCAGGAACACCAGGTCGACATTCTCGACGCCGAAATGCGGCTTGATGATCTCGGCGACCCCAAGGCCGATGGCGGTGATCAGGAGCGCCATCAAATAGGGCCGCGGATTGAACGGCTCGCTGCGAGCGGCGGTCTGTACGGCGGGCTTGGCGGCGGGGCCCGCAGGCACTTCGTCGCCGGCAATGACATTGACGCCGATATTGCCGGCCCGCCGCACCAGCTCATGCACGACCGAACCCCGCATGATCTCGAACCAGCGCGAGCGCGACGATTTGCCGATGATGATCTGCGTCACATTGTTGGCATGGGCGAAATTGATGATGTCGTCGGCGATGCGCCGTCCGACGCCGGGAATGGTCAGCGCCTCGGCGCCGAGCGCTTCCGCCAGCCGCAGCGTGTCGGCCAGGCGGTCGCGCTGCTCGTCGGTCAATTGCAGGCTGCGGCGCGTCTCGATCGAAATCGCCGTCCAGGGCGCATGCACGCGATCGGCAAGCCGCTTGGTGTAGCGCACCAGCCCCGCCGCGCGCGGATCCTCGCTGACGCAGACCAGGATGCGCTCGCCGGCGGCCCAGGGGCCGGCGATGGCATTGGCCTGCATGTGGTTGAGCAACTGCTCGTCGACCCGATCAGCGGTGCGGCGCAGCGCCAGCTCGCGCAGCGCCGTCAGGTTTCCGGGCGAGAAATAATGCTCCAGCGCCCGCTCGGCCTGCTTGGGAACATAGACCTTGCCTTCCTTGAGCCGCTGGATCAGGTCATCCGGCGTCAGGTCGATCAGCTCGATCGCATCGGCGCGGTCGAAGATCGAATCGGGCACGGTCTCGCGCACCCGCACATGCGTGATCTGCGCGACCACGTCGTTGAGGCTTTCGATGTGCTGGATGTTGACGGCGGTATAGACGTCGATGCCGCGCGAGAGCAGCTCCTCGACGTCGAGATAACGCTTGGGATGCCGGGAGCCGGGCGCATTGGTATGGGCCAGCTCGTCGACGAGCGCGAGTTGCGGCTTGCGCGCGATGACCGCGTCGAGATCCATTTCCTCCAGGAATTGGTCTCTGTATTCGATGCGTTTGCGCGCAATGACCTCGAGGCCGCGGAGCAGCGCTTCGGTCTCGGCGCGGCCATGCGTCTCCACAAAGCCGACCACGACATCGGCCCCCGCCTTGAGCTTGGCATGCGCGCTTTGCAGCATCTCGTAGGTCTTGCCCACACCCGGAGCGGCGCCGACAAAGATCTTCAGCTTGCCGAGCGGGCTATCCTCCCGCCGGGCCGCCTCCAGGAGCGCCTCCGGCGAGGGACGTTGTTCGGGATCGCGGCGCTGATTTGCCATGCGGCCAATATAAGCGGAGCTGCCGCCCTGTCCTAGCCTCACTCACTTCGCAGCTGCGTCGAGCGCGAGATTGAGCGCCAGAACGTTAACGCGGGGTTCGCCAAAGAGGCCGCCGAGCCGGCCCTGGGTATTGTCGGTGACGAGCCGGCGGACCCGGTCCTCCGCCAGGTTGCGTGCCTTGGCGACGCGCGGCACCTGGAACAGGGCGGCATCCGGCGAGATGTCGGGATCGAGCCCGCTGGCCGAGGTCGTCGCGAGATCGACCGGCAGCGGCATCGAAGGATTTTCGGCCTTCAGCTTTTCCGCATCCTCCTTGATCCGGTCGTTCAGCGCCTTGCTGGTCGGGCCGAGATTGGAGCCGCCGGAATTGGCGGCGTTGTAAGGTGCGGGCAGCGTCTTGGTCGAATCGTTCGGATCCGGCGCCGTGGTCGCCGACGGCCGGCCATGGAAATATCCGGCGCTCTTGAACTCCTGCCCGATCAGGGCCGAGCCGATCACCTTGCCGTCCTTCTCGATCAGGCTGCCTTCGGCCTGTTTCGGGAAGATG
>JAFAUV010000072.1 GCA_019243075.1 Bradyrhizobium sp. | reverse complement strand
CTGAGCGCGCTCTGGGCGGTCCCAAAGAAATCCAGCAGACCGAAGCATTTGCCGCACAGCCGCCGACACAGATTCGGACGTGTACGGAACCCGCTCCGCGGGAGGGTGCTTGCGGCAACGTAAGGTAACATCGAGGCCGCCGCGCTCGCGTTGAGCGGCGTCGTGGACGGCCTGAGCATCGAGGCTCCTTCAACCGAGGAGTCGTTCGATGACCGATGCTCTACCTGCGCCTGTTCGCACCCTTCGCCAGCGTCTGATCGAGGATATGGAGCTGCGCCGTCTGTCACCGGCGTCGCAACGCAACTACCTCCGCGATGTCGCTCGGTTCGCAACCTTCCTCGGGCGTTCTCCGCACACTGCAACCGTCGAAGAGGTGCGGCGCTTCCAGATCGAGCAACAAGACGCCGGCGTGCCGGTGCCCACTATGAACAGCATCGTCTCGGCGCTGCGGTTCTTCTTCACGCACACGCTCGATCGACCTGATCTCGCCCGTAAACTCGTTCGCACCGGACAGCACCGCAAGATCCCGACCGTCTTGAGCATGGAGGAGGTCGCGCGGCTCCTCGATGCGACCACCTGCCTCAAGCATTATGCCGCGCTCTCGACCGCCTATGGCGCGGGCCTGCGTGTCGCCGAGGTCTCCGCGCTCAAGGTCAGCGATATCGACGGCCAACGCATGCTGATCCGTGTCGAACGCGGCAAAGGCGGACGCTACCGCAACGCCATGTTGCCTGAGGGCCTGCTCCGGCTGTTGCGCGAGTGGTGGCGCGCCGGGCGGCAGCAAGGCGTCATGTCGCGCGAGGGGTGGCTGTTCCCGGGCCAGAACGCGCTCAGGCCGCTCAGCACCCGTCAGCTGCACCGGATCGTCGTCGAAGCCGCGCAAGCCGCCGATATCGCCAAGCGCGTCGGCATGCATACGCTGCGGCACAGCTTCGCCACCCACCTTCTCGAAGACGGCGTCGACGTCCGCGTCATCCAGGTCCTGCTCGGTCACGCCAAGCTCGATACGACTGCCTTTTACACCAAGGTCGCGACCCGCACCGTCCGCACCATCACCAGTCCGCTCGATAAGCTGGCGCTGCCGTCGAGGGCAACCCCGGACGGCTGAGGCCGGGTGCGCGCCTCGCTCGAGGTCGCCGATATCTTCCGCAGCGCCGGTCCTCAGTATCGGGCAGCGCATGCCGGGCATCTGAGCCTCCACCAGCTCAAGGTGATGTCGGCGATCGAACAGTGTCGCACCGCGGCGCTAGGTGGTCATGTCGAGGCCTGCACCGACTGCGGCCATTGGCGGATCGCCTATAACAGCTGTCGCAACCGGCACTGCCCCAAGTGCCAGGGCGCGGCAGCACGCAGCTGGCTCGCCGAGCGCGAGGCCGACCTGTTGCCGGTCGGCTATTTCCATGTCGTGTTCACGCTGCCGGCCGAAGTCGCCACGATCGCGTTCCACAACAAGGCGATCGTCTACGATCTGCTGTTCCGCGCGGCATCGGAGACGATGCTGACGATCGCCGCCGACCCCAAGCACCTCGGCGCGCGCATCGGTATCACCGCCGTGCTTCACACATGGGGCTCAGCGCTCACCCATCACCCCCATATCCATATGATCGTGCCGGGCGGTGGCCTCTCACGTGACGGTGAGCGCTGGATCGCCGCCCGACCGGCGTTCCTCTTGCCGGTGCGCGTCCTCGCCAAGCTGTTCCGACGGCTGTTCCTGTCCCGCCTTATCGCGCTCTTCGATACGGGCCGGCTCGCCTTCTTCGGCGCGCATGCGCATCTGGCCGATCGCCGCACGTTCCTGCGCCACCTTGCTCCCACCCGGAAGACGCGCTGGATCGTCTACGCCAAGCCGCCGTTCGCCGGCCCCGAGGCCGTGCTCGCCTATCTGTCGCGCTACACCCACCGGGTCGCGATCTCGAACAGTCGCCTCATCTGCTTCAACGATGCCGGCGTTACCTTCCGCTACAAAGACTATCGCCGCACCGGCGCCGGCCGTCAGCAGGTCATGACGCTCGACGCACACGAGTTTATGCGCCGCTTCCTCCTCCACACTCTCCCCAAAGGCTTTCACCGCATCCGCCACTACGGCCTGCTCGCCAGCGCCACCCGCAAGGCCAACCTCGCGCGAGCCCGCGAGCTCCTCGGGGTCACGCCGCCGCCCGTCGACGACGCGCCGATCGCACCGCCCGACACCCCACCGCCATGCCCGTGCTGTGGCGGCACCATGATTATCATCGAGACCTTCGAGGGATGGCGAAGACCGCGCCCGCCGCCGATCGTGATCGCTTTACCCGGAAGGATGGCGTCGTGATCCGGCACGGCTCGCGTGCAGCATGCCCCGCAGCATTACCGCTGCGGGCGACGGCACCGCTTGCGCCGCTTCCCATCAGCAGACGTCAGAACCGCCCACAACCAGACTGTCAGACTTTGAGGATGTCGCTTCGGTCGTTCAAAAACGGACGGTCCGCTTCCAACGCCGACCGCTTTTGCGCCGCCACGTCGAACGCCCAGCACCACCCGACGCTCAAATCCCCATAAGCCGTCGCCCGGGGCCCGCGGGTTCCGACATGTCAGGGTTTAGTACGCCTGCCGGCGTCCGAAACCCTCCAACTTTCCCGCCTGTCCGCTTTCAGGTTGAGTGAGCTTAAAAGCTGCCCGTAAGCTGGTGCAGCCGGAGCCCTCTGATATCGTCCATCGCGGACATCTTATGGTGAAGTATTACGCGGAATGGCCACCACGGCTGGTGGAGCGCCGATCCGAGCCTGAGGTGCAGTAATTGCTTTAGCTCGATCGGCAAGGCACGCCGAGCTTATTGGCGCGGCTTCGGCAGCCCTCCTGCGTGCGGCCAAGAGCCTGAGCAATCTCGCGCAGGGTTTCACCAGCGGCACAGCGGCGTCGCAAATCCTCATCCTCTTCCGCCGTCCATGGCTGGCGGTGACCGACTGGCTTCTTGAACATCATGGCTCTCCGGAAAACGGCAGCCACCTAGGCTCAGGACTCATTGATCAGAGCCAGAAGATGACGCTGGCG
>JAFAUV010000151.1 GCA_019243075.1 Bradyrhizobium sp. | reverse complement strand
CGCTCGCCGTCGAAGCCCGCGCCCAGGATGCTTCGCCGTGGCAAAAGGATGGACATTCCGCAGTGCGGCTATTGGCCGGCTCGCGCAGCGGCGCCGTGCTGCTCGGCGGGGTCGCCTTTCAGCTGCAGCCGGGATGGAAAACCTATTGGCGCACGCCCGGCGATTCCGGCGTGCCGCCGCGATTCGATTTCTCCAGGTCCGACAATGTCGAGGCGGTGACGGTATTGTGGCCGGCGCCGCAGAAATTCGACGACGGCGCCGGCGGCATTTCGCTGGGCTACCACGACCAGGTCGTGCTGCCGCTTCGGATCGTCGCCAAGAATGTCGACAAGCCGGTGACGCTGCGCGCCGAGATCAACTACGCCGTGTGCGAAAAGCTCTGCATCCCCGTCGAGGCGAATGCGGAGCTTGCCTTCAACAGCGTGGCGAGCACCGAGGACAGTGCGCTGTTCGCGGCCCTCGATTCGGTTCCAAAGCCCGCCAATGTCGGCGACCCCAACCCGCTCACCATCCGCGATGTCGAGCGCGAGGGCAAATCCGAGGTGCTGGTCGACGTGGTCACGCCCGACGACCGCGCGGTCAATCTTTTTGTCGAGGGGCCGACGCCGGATTGGGGCCTACCGGTGCCAAAACCGGTCGAGCATTCGCCGCCCGGGGTGAAGCGTTTCTCGTTCCAGCTCGACGGCGTGCCGCCCGGCGTCAATCCCGACGGCGCCGCGCTGAAGCTGACGCTGGTCGGCGGCGACAGGAGTTACGAGTTCAACATCAACTTGGATTGATGCGCGGACCCGCCGCAAGCAACGCTGTCGTTCCGGCCTGGCGGAGCGCGAGCCCACGGCCAATAACCGCTTCCATTATCGAGGAAGCGGCGGGAACGACGGTGAGGTCGATGTTCCGTCCAACCAAATCTTAACGAAGCGTTGATAGACCGGAGCCGCGCCGCGCCCATGCGGCATCGCCGTTGGGACTCCGCCGTGGCCGTGATGGACGCTGAACCTGCAACCGCCCCGCCGAGCCGCGTTTTCCAGCGCCTGAAGGCGAAATTTGCCGGCAGCAGCAACGAGGCCTCGCTGACCCGACGGCTGGCCGGCACCATCTTCGTCATCCGCGTGCTGAGCGCGGGCCTTGCCTATCTCTCCCAGATCCTGCTCGCGCGCTGGATGGGCGGCTCGGACTACGGCATCTATGTCTATGTCTGGACCTGGGTGCTCCTGCTCGGCAGCATGATGGACTTCGGCATCTCGGTCTCCGCGCAAAAGATCATTCCGGAATACCGCGCCAGCGGCGAGCACGCGCTGCTGCGCGGCTTTCTCTCCGGCAGCCGCTGGATGAGCTTTGCTGTCTCCTCCATGGTCTCGCTCCTGCTCGCCGGTATCGTCAAGCTGCTGTCGCCCTTCATGACGCCTGGCCAGGTCGTGCCGCTCTATGTCGGCTGCCTGACGCTGCCGCCCTTCGTCGTCGCCAACACCCAGGACGGCATCGCCCGCTCGCATGACTGGATGCGGCTCGGGCTGATGCCGCAATTCATCGTGCGGCAGGCGTTGATCATCGGTTTCACGACGGGCTTGTTCCTGCTCGGCTTCGACCTCGGCGCCACGGCAGCGATGATCGCCAGCGCGGCGGCGGTGTGGATCGCCATGATCGGGCAGATGATCGTGCTCAACCGCCGCCTCGCCGGCCACGTCCAAGCGGGTCCGAAGGACTATGATGTCCGCGGCTGGCTTGCGATCTCGCTGCCGATCCTGCTGGTCGAAAGTTTCTACCTGCTGCTCTCCTACACCGATGTCCTGGTGCTGCAGCAATTCCGCTCCGCCGCGGAGGTCGGCGTCTACTTCGCGGTGGTGAAGACGCTGGCGCTGGTGTCCTTCATCCACTACGCGATGTCGGCGACGACGGCGCATCGTTTCGCCGAATACAACGCGATCGGCGACAGGGCTCGGCTGTCCGCCTATGTCGCGCACGCGATCAACTGGACGTTCTGGCCCTCACTCGCTGCGACCATCGTGCTGCTTGCCTTCGGCAAGCCGCTGCTCTGGCTGTTCGGACCGCAATTCGTCGGCGGCTACGACATCATGTTCGTTGCCGCGATCGGGCTCGTGGTGCGCTCCGCTATCGGCCCGGTCGAGCGGCTGCTCAACATGCTCGGCCATCAGCATCTCTGCGCGCTGGCCTATGCTGTTGCCTTCGTGATGAACGTGGCCTTGTGCGTCGCGCTGGTGCCGCGCTTCGGCGGCCATGGCGCGGCGGCCGCGACCTCGATCTCGCTGATCTTCGAGACGGTGCTGCTGTTCTGGATCGTGCGCCGCCGTCTCGGCCTCCACGTGCTGGCCTTCGGCAAATAATCGTTAAAATACAACGGACGTTTTGCCTGCCGCCGGGCATTTGTCCATTCCCTGACCAGACGGGACGCAGGACGGCGATTCCGTTTCCGCGGCCGCGAAGGGTGAAAATCACCCCTGGAATTGAGCCCACGGATGAATCATTCTTATTTTCCGTGGTGCATTGCGGCCAAAACTCCGGCGCCCTTAGATGGCCGCAGACCCCAACCTAACATCGCGTGAACATGATCGATCCGCTTTATGTAGCTTCGGGCTTCGGCGTTGGCCTGCTGGTGGGAATGACCGGCGTGGGCGGCGGCTCGCTGATGACCCCGCTTTTGATTCTGCTGTTCGGCATTCACCCCTCGACCGCGGTCGGCACCGACCTGCTCTATGCGGCCGCGACCAAGACCGGTGGCAGCGTGGTGCACGGCATCGGGCGCAGCATCCACTGGCCGGCCGTGATCCGGCTTGCCAGCGGCAGCATCCCGGCGGCCGTGCTGACGCTGCTGGCGATGTGGCAGCTCGGGCTCGATGGCGCAACGCAGCGCAGCGTCGTCAATCTGGTGCTCTGCTTCGCGCTGCTGTTGACCGCGACCTCGCTGATCTTCCGGAAATCGATCCTGGATCGCTACCGCTCGCGCATGGAGCGTTTCGACGACAGGACGATCACCATCGCAACGGTCGTCACCGGCGCCGTGCTCGGCGCGCTGGTCTCGATCTCCTCCGTCGGCGCCGGCGCCGTCGGCGTGACCGCGCTGCTGCTGCTTTATCCGCGGCTGGAGATGGCGAAGATCGTGGGCTCGGACATCGCCCATGCCGTGCCGCTGACGCTGGTCGCCGGTGCCGGCCACTGGCTGCTTGGCGCCGTCGACTGGCATTTGATGGGCGTGCTGCTGCTCGGCTCACTGCCGGGCATCGTCATCGGCAGCTATGCCGCGGTGCGCGTGCCGCAGACCGTGCTGCGCGTCGCCCTCGCCTCGATCCTGATCGTAGTCGCCGGCAATATCGCGTCGAAGGAGCTGAATTGGTCGACGTCGACCGTCGCGGCGCTGGTGAGCAGCGGGCGATGAGCGAGAGCCAAGAGGGTGAGCAAGCTCATCCGTACGTGGCAACTCAAGATGAATTGCTAGCCATCGACGTCGCGATTGCATCGATCGACGCGGGTGAACTCGCGACGGACGATGAAATGACAGCGGCTGTCGCTAAATTTCGATCTGCTCGATCTTAGGGCGGGCGGCGTAGGATGGGTTGAGCGCCAGCGAAACCCATCGCCAAGAAAAGAGGTGGGTTTCGCTTGCGCTCTACCCACCCTACGATTCTTGCCTAAAAAGCAACCGCCGTTACTCCGCGGTCCAGCCGCCGTCGATGGAGTAGTTCGAGCCGGTGATCTGCGCGGCGGAGTCGCCGCAGAGGAACAGCGCGAGCGCGGCGACCTGGTCGGCGGTCACGAACTCCTTGGTCGGCTGGGCCGCGAGCAGAACCTCCTTGATGACCTGGTCCTTGGTCAGGTTGCGCGCCTTCATCGTTTCCGGAATCTGGTGCTCGACCAGCGGCGTCCAGACATAGCCGGGCGAGATGCAGTTCACGGTGATTTTGAACTGCGCGAGTTCGAGCGCTGCGGTCTTGGTGAGGCCGGCGATGCCGTGCTTGGCCGCCACATAGGCCGACTTGAAGGGCGAGGCCACCAGCGAATGCGCGGACGCGGTGTTGATGATGCGGCCCCAGCCGCGTTTCTTCATGCCGGGAATGGCGGCGCGGATGCCGTGGAAGGCCGAGGACAGGTTGATCGCGATGATCGCGTCCCATTTCTCGATCGGGAATTCCTCGATTGGCGAGACGAACTGGATGCCGGCATTGTTGACCAGGATATCGACCGAGCCAAAGGTCTTCTCGCCGGTCGCGACCATGTCGGCGATCTCGGCGGGCTTGGTCATGTCGGCCGCCGAATAGATCGCCTTGACCTTGTAGTCGGTCTCGATGGCGGAACGCTCCTTCTCGATGTCGGCGGGCGCGCCAAAGCCGTTGATCACGATATTGGCGCCGGCGCCGGCAAAGGCACGCGCGATCGCCAGCCCGATGCCGCTGGTTGAACCGGTCACAACTGCGTTCTTGCCTGACAACGTTCCCATATTTCCTTCACTCCTGTTTGCCGTCGAGGGGCTCGCTACCGTCCCCCGTCAAGTCGTAAGTCACCATGGTTTCCCCGGACTGCGGCCGTTCTAGCCACTCTTTGTGACGCATCGACAAATAAACGTCACGAACCCCGGCATTCCAGTGCTCGGTCATCGCGACATGGGAAAAGTCGTAGTCTTTCGAGGTGGTTTCGTAGTTCTTGCTATT
>JAFAUV010000063.1 GCA_019243075.1 Bradyrhizobium sp. | reverse complement strand
ACGCTGGGCATCCGCGGCACCACGGGGCTCGTCGAGGTTCCCGAGGACGGCGGCGCGGCCAACGCCAACAATGTCAATATCAAGCTCTATCCGGACGCCGACGGCCACGTCGGACGGATCGAGGTCAATGACCGCCAGGGCGCGCGGCTCGGCGCGCTGACATCGGGCGCGAGCGGCTTCTCAATCCGGCCGGGCACGGGCGGGGCGCGCTTCGCCGCGGTGCCGCTTGCAATCTCGCCGCAGCAGCAGGCGCGCGACCAGGGCTTTGTCCGCCAGGTTCATGCCACGCAGACGGTCGGACGGCAGATCGTCAGCGAGCAGCGCGCCTTCCGTCGGGCCAATCCGGGTCTCAACAACCGCAATAATCCGGCGCGGCCGCCGCAGCAGCCCGGCCCGAACCGTCCCGGCCAGCCCCGTCAGCCGCAGCCCGGACCAAACCGTCCCGTTCAACCGCAACAACCGGGCGCGCCCAACAATCGGCAAGGCCAGCGGCCGGTGCAACCCGGACAATCCGGCCAAGCTCCGCGTCCGGCCCAGACCACGCCGGCAAAGCCGGCAGAGGGCGGCGCGCCGGCAAAGCCGAAGGCTGCGCCGCCACTGCCAGCCGGTCAGCCCTTGCTGCGGCCGCCCGGTCCGCCGCGACCCGCGCCAGGGGTGCAACGCCCCGGCCTGCAGAACAAGCCCGCCCCGCGCCCGAAAGCACCGCCAAGGGACAAGCGGAAAAAATGAGAGCGCCGCTCTCGAAGGATGAGGCAGGTCGGGCCTCATGGTTGGAGACGGCGCCGACCCGCCTCCTCACCAGAGGGTTCTAACTCCTGCCGCTCAGGCGGCGCGGCCGAGCCAGTTGCGGACCCTTTGCGCGAGGGTTTGACGTTTGTTGGCGTCCGGATCGGGCACGCCGTCATTGCCGCTTTCTGCCGCGCTGGCCGTCTCGGCTTCGGCGGCATCGACCTGCGGGATGAACTCCTCATCGACCAGCGTTGCCGGCGCTTGCGACAGTTCGCGCCCGAGCGGCACTTCCGGCGTGGCCGCCATATCGCTTCCGACCGGCTCCGCCGAGGCCGGCTGCGTTTGCTCCCAGGCAGCCTCGACGGGCGGAGCGGCAGCAGGTGCGGCCGCCGGCAGCGTGGCGCGGCGCTTCTTCGCCGGCGCCGCCTTGACAGCAGGCGGTTGCGCCGGCGCTTTCACCTTCAGCCGCCGCATCAGCACGCTCACCGCGAGCGGTCCGACATTCTCCAGGAAGGTGCGCTCATAGCCGCGCGACAGCCGGGCAATGGCGGCTTCGAGCGGCAGCCAGTCGACCGCGCGGACATCGTCCATCAATTCGCGGGTCTGGCTGCCCCCCGCTTCCATGCGCCAGTAATGCACCACCTTGGAGCGCCCGCCGGACTCATAGACCAGCGTGCCCAGAAATTCGTGCACGGTGACATTGTGGCCGGTTTCTTCCAGCACTTCGCGCCTGGCGGCGCTGCGCGCCGTCTCGCCTTCGTCGAGCTTGCCTTTCGGCAACACCCATTCATCGCGCTTGCGCAGGCGCACCACAGCAATCAGCGGCGGTTGCTCCCGCCGCATCACGATGCCGCCCGCCGCCATCACCGGCACCCTTGCCACTTCACGTCCCGCGCAAACGAAATTCGATCAGATATTTTATAACGACGCATCGCGCGCGATGTCACGACAAAATCGACAGCATCGGATCGTGACGCGACTTGAGGGATCGCATCACGATCTCATCCCGTTGATGGAGCATCAACTTTTTCGGAAAACCGGTTTCCGTTTTCCAGATCATGCTAACGCGGATTCCTCAGCAAAGGTTCGCCCGCGCGGATTGTTGCCCCTTCCGAGACATTGTCGCAAAATTGATAGTGTCCGTCCGCCAGCACGATGATGGTCGAGCCATGCTCGAACCAGCCGAGTTCCTCGCCCTTTGTCACGTCGACGTCGCAGGGGAACTGGAGCGGGCCTTGCGTCCGCGAATTGAGCACAAGGTCGAGGCAATGCAGCCGGATGCTGGCCACCAGAATGGCCGCGACCGGCACCAATGTGAGCGCGTCGCCGTTCTGCAGGCGTGTGCGGATCACCGCGCGTTCGTTCTTGCAGAACAGACGCTCGACCCGCTTCAGCGCGATCGGATTGACGTTCCAGGTATCGCCATGGATCAGCGTGACCTGCTCGATATGCGCATCGTGGGGCGCGTGAAAGCGGTGATACATGGTCGACGTCAGCCGCAGCGTCAGGAATTTGCCGTTGCGGTGCGTCTCCACCAGCGCGGGATCGCCGACCAGATCGAGCAGCGAATAAGGCGCGCCCTTAATCTGATAGAGCTGCCCCTCCCGGATGGTGCCGTAGGCGCCGACGATGCCGTCGGACGGGCTGGTCACGATCTTGGGATCGGGATCGACCGGCCGCAGGCCCGGCTTCAGCTCGCGCACGAAGCAGTCGTGCAGGCTCTTGAAATGCGTCTGCTTGGCTTCCGACAGATCGAGCTCGGAAAACAGCCGCCAGCACAGAATCGAGAAATCCCGCAGAAGCGGGTTCTCGATCTTGCTGAACCAGCCCATGAAACGGGTGAGCGCCGCCCGGGGGACGCGGTTGGTCAGCAGGAAATTGAGGTCTTCCTGCTGGGCAAGGGAAGATATCAGGCTTTTGACTGTCATGAATCTGTCAGCAGGACTGGTTAGCGCTGTTGGCATGGATACCTCGATACCGATTCTCTCGCTCGCCGCCGGAGCCGTCGCCGTGACCGCTGCCGCGGCGCCCAAGGTCAAGGCCCGCGTTCAGCTGTCGCGCGCCAAGCACCGCTCGCTCGCCGGACACTCGAAGATGTCGCGCCGCCTGGCGCGGCTGATACCGGCTTACGAATTCGACATCAACGACTTCTTCCGGACCGACGGTGCGCCCAAGGATGTCGCCGCAAAGCGCCAGGACGGCTTCTTCCGCCTCGCTGCGCTCTATCAGGAGCGCTTCGCGGGCAGCAGGAAGGCGACCGCGGAAGCCGCCACCCGGATCTCCGACCTGCAATTCACCCAGGCTTACCGGGTGCCCTTCCAGTACAGCCGCCTGGTGCGCGAAAATCTCGCTGCCGGCTCGTTCCTGCAGGCGTCGTCCGGCGTCACGGTGACCGATCTCGACGGCAATGTCCTCTACGACCTGACGGGCTCCTACGGCGTCAACATCTTCGGCCATGACTTCTATAAAGAGTGCATCGAGATCGGCGAGAAGCGGGCGCATGGGCTCGGCCCCGTGCTCGGCGCCTACCACCCCTCCGTCGCCGACAATGTGCGCCGGCTCTGCGAGATTTCCGGCCTGGACGAAGTCTCCTTCCACATGTCCGGTACCGAAGCCGTGATGCAGGCGGTGCGGCTCGCCCGCTACCACACCAGGCGCACGCATCTGGTGCGTTTCGCCGGCGCCTATCATGGCTGGTGGGGTGACGTGCAGCCCGGCGTCGGCAATCCCGTTGCGCCGCACGAAACCTATACCCTCTCCGAGATGAACGAGACGACGCTCCATGTACTGAAGACGCGTCGCGATATCGCCTGCGTGCTCGTCAACCCGCTGCAGGCACTGCATCCTAACTGCAACGCGCCCGGCGATTCCGCGCTGGTCGATTCTTCGCGGGCAGCGCGTTTCGACCGCGCCGCCTACACCGAATGGCTGAAGAAGCTGCGCGAGGTCTGCACCGAGCGCGGCATCGTGCTGCTGTTTGACGAAGTGTTCGTCGGCTTCCGTCTCGCCGCAGGCGGTGCCCAGGAATATTTCGGCGTGAAGGCCGACATGGTCACCTACGGGAAAAGTCTTGGCGGCGGCTTGCCGGTCGGCGTCGTCTGCGGCAAGCGCGAGCTGATGCGCCGCTTCCGCGACGAGCGGCCGGCGGATGTCTGCTTTGCCCGCGGCACCTTCAACTCGCACCCCTATGTCATGGCTGCGATGGATGAATTCCTGAGCCGGCTCGCCAGCCCGAACTTCCGCTCGGTCTATCACGGCATCGACGATCTCTGGAACGCCCGCTGCCGCCAGCTCAACGGCATGATGGAGAAGGCCGACCTGCCGGTCCGCTTTGCGAACCTGTCCTCGATCTGGACGGTCACCTACACCACGCCGTCCCGCTACAACTGGATGCTGCAATATTATTTGCGCGCCGAAGGGCTGGCGCTGAGCTGGGTCGGCACCGGCCGGCTCATCTTCAGCCTGAACTATACCGATGCCGACTTCAACGAGGTCGCCGGCCGCTTTGTCGCGGCGGCCACCAGGATGAAGCAGGACGGCTGGTGGTGGCTTGACGGCAAGCTCACCAACAAGCACATCAAGCGCCTGATCCTCAAGGAGATGATCGGCAGCGTGTTCAGGCGCTGACCAGGATTTCGCAATCTTCGTCATGCCCGGCCCTGTGCGCGTGATGCGCGCGCGAAGAACGGAAGGGTGGGCAAAGGCGCCTGAGCGCCGCGCCCACCGCTTGCTGCACCGCGAACATCGGTGGGCACGCTTCGCTTTGGCCACCCTGCGGACCGAGCGCTCATCGCTGCTTCTGCCAATTTCATCGTAGCCCACAAACACCGATGGCCGGGATTTGCCCGGCCATCGCGTTCAGAATATCCCGACCGGGCTCAGGCGTGCGCTTCTTCCATGGCCTGGTGCTCGAGGATGTCGAGGCCGGGATCGATCAGCTCGCCGCGGAGCAGCGCGAGCGGCGCGTGGCGATACAGCATGAAGTCGTTGAAGGGATCGGTGATGATCTTGGTCATCCAGACGAGGCCGGTCTCGATGTCGCGGATGAAGAACAGGTGGATGGTGCGGAACAGGAGGCCGCCGATGCCCACCGCCAGCCAGATCTTGGCAACCTGGCGGACGAAGTCGGCGGGGTTCGCCCAGGGCGTGAACATGCCGAACAGGGTCGGATCGAGATAAAGGACCAAGGGCGAAGCCGCCCAGATCGTCATCAGGACCACCTTGCGGCGCAGATTGTAGCCGACCTTGATCTCTTCCTTGTGCTCGTGGGTGGTCTGGTTGACGTGATCATAGCCGCGCGGCTCGAAGAAAAAGTGGCCGGCCTGGCGCGAGGTCATCGACACCAGCCAGCCGATCAGCGCCGACATCATCGGATCGAAAAACATCATGAGGTAGCCGACCATGAAGCTGATTGCGCTGACGAAATGCAGGCTCTGGTTGATCCGGCTGTGATGATAATAGCGATGGTCGTCCCAGCGCTGGATGCGGAGCTGTTCGAGGAAATTCTTGATCATTGCGTATCCCGGAGAGGTGAGTCGTGAAGGTTGTACACCGGTAACGTTACCGCCATATGACATGATGATAATGTCATGCCGCCGTCATATTTGCTTTTGGCAAGACGGCAGCGGAGCGCGTCAGGCGGCGGCAGCGAATCCAGTTTTGCGGAAACGCACCAGTGAGAAGTGGCCGAGCGGCGGCATCAGCCGGCGTTCGACCAGCTCCACCCCCTTGGCGGCGGCGAGCCAGCTGGTGTAGCGCGACCAGGAAAATTCGGCGGTGCGGAAACCGAGCCGGGTCACCACCGGCTGCAGCTTCTGCTCGATGAAGCGGCGCATGCCCGCATCGGCGCTGACGCGGGTCAGGATGATCAACTCGCCGCCCGGCCGCAGCACGCGGGCGAACTCGTCGAGCGCCACTTCCGGATTCGGCACGGCGGTGACGACATATTGCGCCATCACGACGTCGAAGGAATCGTCGGGGAATTCCAGCTTCTCGGCATCCATCACCGCGAGCCCCTCGATGTTCTTCAGGCGCGCTTCGGCGACGCGCTGCTTCGCCTTCTTCAGCATCGCTTCGGAAATGTCGGTGCCGAAAATGCGAACGTTCGACGCATACAGCGGCAGCGAGATGCCGGTGCCGACCCCGACCTCGAGCACGCGGCCGCCGATCTTGTTGGTGGCCTGGATCGCCGCATCGCGCCCCTTGGAAAACACGCCGCCGAACACGACGTCGTAGATCGGCGCCCAGCGGTCATAGGCCTGCTCGACCGACTCGCGGTCGAAATCCAACTGCCTCGTACCGTCAAGCTTCATGATCTCTGCCATTTCTGCATCCCACCTGTTTTGTGTAAGTGTCCTGAAGTGCTGCATGTTCCAGTCAGCCGCGTGCCGGGCTCGACCCCGCCAATAGCGGCCTCTGTCGCGACACGAAGCTCGGCTTGAATACGGCCAGATGGCCGATGAATTGCCGCGCGCATTGTTCCCAGGAGTGCTTGAGCGCGAAGGCGCGGCAGGTCTCGCGCGACATGGTGAGCGCGCGCAAGGCGGCGGCGCGCAGATCCTGGTCGAGCGCACCGATCGGATGATCGGATATGACGTCGAGCGGCCCCGTGACCGGGAACGCCGCGACCGGAGTGCCGCAGGCCAGCGCTTCGAGCTGCACGACGCCGAAGGTGTCGGTCAGGCTCGGGAACACGAACACGTCGGCAGCGGCGATGTGCGAGGTCAGGTCCTTGCCGGTCTTTTCGCCGAGGAATTTCGAATCGGGGAAACGGCGCGCGAGCACCGCCCGCTGCGGACCGTCGCCAATCACTACCTTGGTGCCGGGCAGATCGAGCGAGAGGAAGGCTTCGAGATTCTTCTCGATGGCGACGCGGCCGACGGTTGCAAAGATCGGTCGCGGAAAATCGAGCTCGGCCGGCTCGTCCGGATTGAACAGCTTGGTATCGACGCCGCGCGTCCAGGCGCCGAGCTTGCTAAAGCCCCTGCCCTTCAGCTCCTCGCGCAACGAGTCGGTGGCGACCATGGTGGTCTCGCCGGCATTGTGAAAACGCCGCAGCAGCCAATAGCCGACGGCCTCGGGGATGCCGGTGCGCACCGAGACATATTCGGGAAAGCGCGTGGTGTAGGACGTGGT
>JAFAUV010000044.1 GCA_019243075.1 Bradyrhizobium sp. | reverse complement strand
GCCAGTCGCCCTCGGCCTTGCCGAAGGCCGGGCTGGTCTGCGCGAGGACGACGGCGGCCGCCTCGCGCGGATATCTGATCAGCCATTGCTGAACGATCATGCCGCCGATGGAATGCCCGACCAGAACAGGCCTCCTCGCGTGGATCTGCTGCAGGAAATCCTGCAGCGCATCCGCCAATGTCGCGATGCTGACGTCGGCGAGAGGCTTCGAACCGCCATAACCCGGCATGTCCCAGGCGATCGCATGGTGGCGATTGCTAAAGGCGGCAATCTGGCCCCGCCAGGCCCGCGCCGCACCGCCAATGCCGTGCAGGAACACCAGAGGTGTTCTGACAGGGTCGCCTGCGGCCTCATAGGAAAAGCGCCCGTCTTCGGTTTTCAAGGTCGTCGTCATGGCGAGATGCTAACAGGCCCTCCGCTTTCTTGCAAAAGCTTCAAGTATAAAATATATGCGGAGACGCCTGTTGTGATGCCTTTCATTTCGGGGAGCCTACGCATGTCCGGACTGCCGCGCTCCCTCCATGCGCTGGTGACGGGCGGCGGCCGGGGCATTGGCCGCGCAATCGCCGCTGAGTTGGTACGCTCCGGCGCGAGCGTCACGGTGATCGGGCGCCAGCTGGGCGCCTTGCACGAAGCCGTCGCGGCGGGCGAGGCGCACTTTGCCGAAGTTGCCGATGTCGCGGATCAGGCCGCGATCACCGACGCAATCGCGAAGGCGGCCGCGCGCCAGCCGATCGATATCCTGGTGGCCAATGCCGGGATGGCGGAATCGGCGCCCTTTGCCAAATCGGACGCCGCATTGTTCCGTCGCATGATGGACATCAATTTGATGGGGGTTGTTCATTCGGTCCAGGCCGTGCTGCCCTCGATGAAGGAGCGTCCCTATGGCCGCATCGTTGCCATTGCCTCGACGGCGGGGCTCAAGGGCTACGCTTACGTCAGCGCCTACAGCGCCGCCAAGCATGCGGTGATCGGCCTCGTGCGATCGCTCGCGCTCGAGCTCGCGAATACGCGCATCACCGTCAATGCGGTCTGCCCCGGCTTCACCGATACCGATCTCGTCGCTGGCAGCATCGACAATATCATGAAGAAAACGGGCCGGTGCCGCGAGCAGGCTGTCAGGGAACTCTCGAAGCATAATCCGCAAGGACGTCTGGTGGCACCGAAAGAAGTTGCCGATGCCGTGCTATGGCTATCCGGCGAGGGCGCCAGTGCAATCACCGGGCAGGCGATTGCAGTGGCCGGCGGCGAGATTTGAAACGCGAAAAGAATCCGAGGGAGATCCCATGAGCCGACCCGCCAATCCCGTCACCGTGCCGCTGGCCGATTATTCGCCGAAGCATTTTCTGCTGGCGGTCGTGGATGGCGTCGCGACGGTGACGCTCAATCGGCCGGAGCGGAAGAATCCGCTGACCTTTGAAAGCTACCGTGAGCTGACGGATTTTTTCCGGGCTTGTGCCTTCGATGATGAGGTCAAGGTGGTGGTGATGACTGGGGCCGGCGGCAATTTTTCATCCGGCGGCGATGTGTTCGAGATCATCGGTCCGCTGGTGAAGATGGACAGCAAGGGGCTGATCGCCTTCACCCGCATGACCGGCGATCTTGTGAAGGCGATGCGCGCCTGTCCGCAGCCGATCGTAGCCGCCGTCGAGGGCATCTGCGCGGGCGCCGGCGCGATCATGGCGATGGCCTCCGACATGCGACTGGCGGCGACCGGCGCCACGGTCGCGTTCCTGTTCAACAAGGTCGGTCTCGCCGGCTGCGACATGGGCGCCTGCGCGATCCTCCCGCGCATCATCGGTCAATCGCGGGCTTCGGAACTGCTCTACACCGGTCGTTTCATGACGGCGGAGGAGGGCGAGCGCTGGGGCTTTTTCAGCCGCATCGTTACGCCCGAGCGCGTCCTGCTGGAGGCCCAATTGCTGGCCCGGCAGGTTGCCGAGGGGCCGACCTTCGCCAACACCATGACCAAGCGCATGCTCGCCATGGAATGGGCGATGTCGGTTGAGGAGGCGATCGAAGCGGAGGCGGTGGCGCAGGCGTTGTGCATGACCACGGCCGATTTCGAACGCGCGTTCGTCGCCTTTTCCAACAGGGTGAAACCGGTATTCCAGGGTAATTGAGCCGAACCCGTCCAGCACGGGCTCTTGTCAGAAGATATTTTAGGTTTAAAATATCTCGGATCGGTAGCTTGCGCCGGAGGCCCATATATGAAGGTCGCGATCATCGGTGGTGGACCGGCTGGTCTCTATGCCGCGATCCTCTTGAAGAAGCAGCGGCCGGCGGCGGACATCACCGTCTATGAGCGCAACCGCCCCGACGACACCTTTGGCTTCGGCGTGGTGTTTTCCGACGCCACCCTCGACAATTTCGAGAGGCACGATGCGCCGAGCTATCGCCGCATCACCCAGGAATTCGCTTATTGGGACGACATCGCCGTGCACTTTCGCGGCACGGTGCACCGCGTCGGAGGTAACGGCTTTTGCGGCTGCTCGCGGCGCAAGCTGCTTCTGATCCTGCAGGATCGGGCGCGCGAACTCGGTGTCAGCCTGCAGTTCCAGGCCGAGATCGAGGACGAGAAGCGCTTCGCGGGAGCCGATCTGATCATCCTGGCCGACGGCATCAACAGCCGCTTCCGCGAGAAGCACGTCGAATATTTTCAGCCCGAGGTCGATATTCGCTCCAACTATTTCGCCTGGATGGGCTCGACCAAGCCGCTCGACGCCTTCACCTTCATCTTCCAGGAGACGGAGTGGGGACCATTTATCGCGCACGCCTATCAATATGAAGCCGGCCGTTCGACGTGGATTTTCGAGGCCGATCCCGGGACCTTTGAGCGCGCGGGCCTGAGGGGGCTTGACGAAGAGCGGTCCGCCGAGCGGATGTCGGAGATCTTTGGCTGGTTCCTCGGCGGGCATCCGCTGCTCACCAACCGCTCGACGTGGCGCAATTTTCCGATGATCCGCAGCCAGCGCTGGGTCAACGACAAGATGGTGCTGCTCGGTGATGCCAAGGCGACTGCGCATTTCTCGATCGGCTCCGGCACCAAGCTTGCGATGGAGGACGCGATAGCGCTCGCGGAAGCGATGGAGCGCGCGCCGCCCGTTGCTGTGGCGCTTCAGCATTATGAGCAAGGGCGGCGCGAAGAGGTGGAAAAGACCCAGCATGCCGCCGACGTTTCGCTGGTCTGGTTCGAGCATGTCGATCGCTTCTGGGACTTCGATCCCGTGCAGTTCGCCTTCGGCGTGATGACACGTTCCAAGGCGATTACCTATGACAATCTAAGATTGCGTGCGCCGGGTTTCGTTGCCGAAGTCGACAAGGCCTTTGCCAAGCAGGCGCGATCCAAAGGCTTCGACGTCGATGTCGAAAAGCCGTTGGCGCCGATGTTCCAGCCCCTGCAATTGCGCGAAATGCAGGTCGCGAATCGCGCGGTGGTGTCGCCGATGTGCATGTATTCGGCGGAGGAAGGCGTGCCGACCGATTTTCATCTGGTGCACTATGGTTCACGCGCGATCGGCGGCGCCGGCCTCATTTTCACCGAGATGACCTGCGTCGGTCGCGAGGCTCGGATCACGCCCGGCTGCGCTGGTCTCTGGAATGATGAACAGGAATCCGCCTGGAAGCGCATCGTCGAGTTCGTGCACGCCAATTCAGCGGCGAAATTCGCGCTGCAGCTTGGCCATGCCGGCCGCAAAGGCGCGACCAGGCTGATGTGGGATGGCATCGACCGGCCGCTCGAGCAGGGCGGCTGGGACGTGATCTCTGCCTCGGCAATCCCTTACTTCCCCGACAGCCAGGTGCCGCGCGAAATGGACCGCGCCACGATGGACGCAGTGAAGAGGGCATTTGTGTCTGCCGCCATGCGTGGCGAGCGCTGCGGTTTTGACATGCTCGAGCTGCACTGCGCCCACGGCTATCTGCTCGCCAGTTTCATCTCGCCGCTCACCAACACGCGAGCCGACGATTACGGCGGCTCACTGACCAATCGCCTGCGCTTTCCGCTCGAAGTGTTCGAGGCGATGCGCGCGGCCTGGCCCGCGCACAAGCCGATGTCGGTGCGCATTTCCGCAACCGACTGGGCCGAGGGCGGCATCACCGGGGACGATGCGGTCGAGATCGCACGCGCCTTTGCCGAGGCCGGGGTCGATCTGGTCGATGTCTCGACCGGCCAGACCGTGCGCGACGCGCAACCGGTCTATGGCCGGATGTTTCAGACTCCGTTCTCGGACCAGGTGCGCAACGAGGCCCGCGTTGCGACCATGTGCGTCGGCAACATCACGACCGCCGATCAGGTCAACACGATCCTGGCCGCCGGCCGTGCCGATCTCGTGGCGCTGGGGCGGCCGCATCTGGTCGATCCCGCTTTCACGATGAAGGCGGCCGCCTGGTATGGCGCGGCAGAGGTGTTCTGCCCACCGCAATATCTGCCTGGAAAAGAGCAGATTTTCCGCAACAGCGTCCGCGACCGGCAGGATTTCGAGGACCTCAAAATTAAGGCTAAGCCGAAAACCCGGGCCGAGCTCAAGGCGGAAGCGACAAAGCCGCTTGCCGCCGAATAACCGACCGTGCGACGTTAACGATCATCTGGTTGCATCCGGGGTTGAGCGGAGTTTGGCCCATGCGGGCGATCATCATTGGCGGCGGTATCGGCGGCCTCACCACCGCGCTCATGTTGCGGGCGCGCGGCATCGATTGCGAGCTTTATGAGCAGGCGGAATCCATCCGCGAACTCGGCGTCGGGATCAATACCCTGCCACATGCGATCCGCGAGCTTGCCGCGATTGGCCTTCTGGATCGGCTCGACCAAGTCGCGGTTCGCACCTACGAGCTGTTTTATCTGACGCGCCATGGCCAGCAGGTCTGGCACGAGAAGCGCGGGCTCGACGCGGGCCACGAGGTTCCACAATTCTCCATTCACCGCGGCCGGCTGCAACGCGTGATCCATCAAGCGGTGGTCGAGCGTCTCGGCGTCGACGCTATTCACACCGGATGCCGGCTTGGCTCGTTCAGCCAGGATGAGGGCGGCGTCACCGCTTATTTTTTCGATCGCAGTGGCGCACATATGCATACGGCGCGGGGCGATATCCTGGTCGGCGCCGACGGCATTCATTCCAAGGTGCGGCAGACGCTGTTTCCGGACGAGGGGCCGCCCTGCTGGAACGGCCTGATGCTGTGGCGCGGCGCTGCAGACTGGCCCGTGTTCCTCAGCGGGCGCTCGATGATCATCGCGGGCGGCTTGGACGCCAAGGCCGTGGTCTATCCGATCGCGGAAGGCGCGACCGCCGCAAGTCGATTGACCAATTGGGCCGTGCTGGTGCGTCTTGGAGATGGCAGCGCGCCGCCGGCTCGCCGTGAAGACTGGTCGCGGCTCGGCAAACCGGAAGAGCTGATGCCGCATGTCAAGGGCTTCTCGATCCCGCAGGTCGATTTTGCAGCGCTGGTCCGCGCCACGCCGGAGTTCTGGGAATATCCCTGCTGTGACCGCGATCCGCTGCCCTATTGGTCAAGCGGCCGCGTCACACTGCTCGGTGACGCCGCGCATCCGATGTATCCTGTAGGATCGAATGGCGCCTCGCAGGCGATCCTGGATGCGCGGTGTCTTGCAGACGCGCTGGCGCGCGCCGAACATCCGCGCCAGGCGCTTAGCTCCTATGAGCGCCAGCGGTTGCCGATGACTGCCGACATCGTCGCTTCCAACCGCCGGGGCGGCCCCGAAGGCGTGATCGATGCGGTCGAGCAGCTCGCGCCGCAAGGCTTTACCGACGTCGATGCCATCCTCAATTATGAGGCGCGCGAGGCGATCGTGCGCGGCTATGCCGCCAAGGCCGGCTTCGCCGCACGCGTTGTCTCGCGATAGACTTGGCTTACTGGCCGGGAGGGGGCGGCAGGAAATGGACGTTGTGCTCGGCGGCGAGCTTGACGACTTCATCCGGATTCTGCTGCTTCATATTGTGGATCGCCCAGAACAGGTCATAGAGTCGGCGGGTCGGCGACACCCAGAACAGCGTCTTCGCGTTCTGCTGTGACTTGTTGAAGATGCCGTGCGGCTTGCCCATAGGCAGCCGTACGGTGTCGCCCGCAGTCGCGAACTCGTCGGCGCCGTCGAGAAAGAAGTCGAGCCGGCCTTCGAGGATATAGAGATACTCATCCTGATCAGGATGGATGTGGGGCGGCACGAAAGTGCCCGGTGGGAAGGTTGCGTGCCAAGAGAAGCTGTGCTCAGTGCGGCTCTTTGGCACGTAGGTCTGTCCAAGGATATTCCAGGTGATCCCCTGAATGCCTTCGTTGGCGCGGGTAATGCCGGCAACTTCGGTTTTCATTGGTACGCTCCCTCTATTGGTGTCTTTTACCTGACCGGCGCGCAATCTTTGGCGTAACGGTCGCCGTAATTCTCAAATACCATTTGCACGATCTCGGTTTGAAATTTGCCGTCCGGTCGTTTTGCGACTTTTGTCAGGTAAAAATCCTGGATCGGATAGCCATTGGTGTTGAACGTGAAGGTGCCGCGCAACGAGGTGAAATCGGCCTTCTTCAGCGCCGCCGAGACCGCGTTTTTGTTGCTGAGGTCGCCCTTGACCGCCTTCACCGCGCTGTCGATCAGCATCGCCGCATCATAGCCCTGCATGGCGTAGGTGCCCGGCACGCCGCTATAGGCCGCCTCGTAGGAGGCCACGAACTTCTTGCTCTGCGGGTTGTCGAGATTGGGCGCCCAATCGGCACCGCCGAACATGCCGACCGCGGCATCCTGCTGCGCCGGCAGCGTCGATTCATCAACTGTGAAAGCGGACAGCACCGGGATGCTGTCGGCAAGCCCGGCCTGCCGATATTGCTTGACCAGGTTCACGCCCATGCCGCCCGGCATGAAGGTGAACACGGCATCGGGCTTGAGCGAGGCGATCTTCGAGAGCTCGGGCTGGAAGTCGAGCGTTCCCAGCGGCATGTAGGACTCCTCGACGACCTCGCCCTTGTAGTCGAGCTTGAAACCGGCGACGGAGTCGCGCCCGGCCTGATAGTTCGGCACCAGAAGGTAAACGCGCTTGTAGCCGCGATCCTGGGCGACCTTGCCCAGGATCTCATGCACCTGGTCGTTCTGATACGACGTCACATAGAAGAAGGGGCTGCATTCCTTGCCGGCATAGCTGGAAGGCCCCGCATTCGGGCTGATCAGGAACGTCCTGCTGTCGGTGACCGGCTTGTGGATCGCCAGCAATATGTTCGAGAAGATCGGGCCGACGACAAAGTCGACATGATCGCGCTCGAGCAGGCCCTTCACCTTGGTCACGGCCGCGTCCGGTTTCAGCTCGTCGTCGACCACGACAACCTCGACATCCTTGCCGTCCATCTTGCCGCCAAGATCCTTCACCGCAAGCGCAAAACCGTCGCGCACCTGCTGGCCCAGCGCCGCCGCCGGGCCGGACAGGGTCACGATGACGCCGATCTTGATCTTGTCCTGGGCGACGGCAGGATTGATGACGGCCCCCAGCAGGACGGCAAGCCCGAGCAAGCCAAAATGTCGCTTCATTGCTTCTCCTCCCCTGCAGCTCGCGTATCCGCAGCTCACTTGAGACCAATTCCTCGCATTCGAGCTTATTCCGATGAGGGTCGCTGCCGCAAGCGAAGCCCGACCATCATCCTCTCAATCGACGCACCTCATGCGCGCTCCATGCAAACGGCGCGCCAATTGCTTGAAGCCTAAAGAATTTTCAGGAAGCGGGTCGCGTTTTGACTTGCGGGGACCGGGCAATTATTTGAAGGTCAAAATGATCGCGTCCACGAGATCATTGAGGTTGTGGCAAAAGCGCATTGGCGTCAGGCAGTAGCATGGCAAGCATGATCCTTGATTCCGAGACCACCGCCGTCGAGAGCGATCACGGCGATGAGCTTCGGCTGTGGCTCCGTCTCCTGACCTGCACTACGCTGATCGAGGGGACCGTGCGCAGCCGCCTGCGCGGGCGTTTCGACGTCACGCTGCCGCGCTTCGACCTGATGGCGCAGCTCGACCGCGCGCCGGACGGCATGACGCTATCGGATGTATCCAAGCGCATGATGGTCTCGAACGG
>JAFAUV010000356.1 GCA_019243075.1 Bradyrhizobium sp. | reverse complement strand
TGCATCGATTGCGGCGTGTGCGAGCCGGAATGCCCGGCTGACGCGATCAAGCCCGACACCGAGCCGGGTCTGGAGAAGTGGCTCGAGGTCAACTCGGAATATGCCAAGAGCTGGCCGAACATCACCCAGAAGAAAGAATCACCCCCGGACGCGAAGGAATTCGAAGGTCAGGAAGGCAAGTTCGAGAAGTACTTTTCGGCGAGCCCCGGCAGCGGCGACTGACCATAAATCCGCCCCACGCTTAACCCTAATAGCGTGGCGCTACCCAAAAACGGCCCTGAAAACCGCTAAATCATTGATTTTTGCGGAAAATGTGCTATATTCAGCAAATTCTGAGCTGAATCGGTCAGCCGCATTGACCCTGTCCACAGGGTTTCCGCGAAACATCGAACAGGGGCGTGGCAGTTCCGCGCACAGGCCGTGTCACAGAAAACGCGTAAAAAGAGTACCTCTAAGCCCTCGAAAAAAGCCGCCGCGGCCAGCCGTAGCGCATCCAAGAGCCGTGCCCGGGATACCCGGACCGCCGCCAAGGTGGCCTCGGCTGCAAAGTCCTCCAAGAACAAAAGAAGCGCAATGCCCCCAAAGACTGCCAAAACTGCTGCGAAGTCAACCAAGGTTGCGGCCAAGCCCGCCGCGAAGGCTACTCCTGCCAAGACTGTTGCCAAAACCGTTGCCAAGGCTGTTGCCAAGCCCGCCGCGGCCACCAAGCCCGTCACGGCCGCCCCCCGCGTGGAGGAAAAGAAGGTCGTGACCCAGCGTCAGGGCTTCAAGGCCAATGAATTCGTGGTCTATCCCGCCCATGGCGTCGGCCAGATCCTGGCCATCGAGGAGCAGGAGATCGCCGGGGCCAAGCTCGAACTGTTCGTCATCAACTTCATGAAAGACAAGATGACGCTGCGGGTGCCGACCGCCAAGGTCGCCAATGTCGGCATGCGCAAGCTCTCCGACCCGGCTTTGGTCAAGAGGGCGCTGGAGACGCTGAAGGGCCGTGCGCGGGTCAAGCGAACCATGTGGTCGCGCCGCGCCCAGGAATATGAAGCCAAGATCAATTCGGGCGACATCGTCGCGATCGCGGAAGTCGTGCGCGACCTCTATCGTTCGGAATCGCAGCCCGAGCAGTCCTACTCCGAACGCCAGCTTTATGAAGCGGCGCTTGATCGGCTCTCCCGCGAGATCGCGGTGGTGCAGCATTCGACGGAGACCGAGGCGATCAAGGAAATCGAGAGCCAGCTCGCCAAGAGCCCGCGCCGCGGCGTCAAGACCGAAGGCAGCGCCGAGGGTGAGGCCGACGGCGAGGTGGACGAGGGCGAGGATAGCGAGGGCGACGGCACCTCCGTCGCCGACGAAGCCGCCTGACGGAGACATCAGCACTGATCAAAAGCCCGGTGGAGAGACCGGGCTTTTTTGGGCGCCGATAGCCGCCATCATGCAGGGCGACTGATCGAGATTTGTGCGTCCAGCGCTGCCCGCACCTGGTCGATCACCTCCGCCCAATCCCGCCTCGCGCTCTGCCGGAACAGGCGCGCGGTCGGATACCAGGGGCTGTCGTCGCGATCGAGCAGCCAGCGATGGTCGGGCAGATAGGGCAGCAGGATCCAGGTCGGACGTCCGAGCGCTGCGGCAAGATGGGCAACGCTGGTGTCCACGCTGACCACGAGGTCGAGGCAATTCACCAGCGCCGCCGTCTCTGCGAAATCGGTGAGACCGGAGGTCAGCTCGATGATGCCGCGCGCCCGCAGCAGCGACGTGTCGTCGGCTGCGGCTTCCTTCTGCAGGCTGACGAAGCTCGCCTCCGCCTCGAGCAGGCGCAACAGCGCCCGCAGCGGAATGGAGCGGTTGTGATCGTTGGAGTGCCGCGAGTTGCCGGACCAGACCAGCCCGACGCGCAGCCTCCTGCCGGCGCCCTGAGCTTGCCGAAGCCTTCGTTCCCAGGCCTGTACGCGGGTCGGCGCGGGCGGCGGCAGGTACGCTCCTGCGCCGGGAATCGTCTCGAGCCGCGTTCCGAATGCGAGCGGCAGGGTGGTGATCGGACAATGCAGGTCGAACGGGGGCAGCGACGGCGCGGATTTGCCGAGGCAGTGTGCCACGCCTTCCAATCCGGCCAGCAGCGGGTGCAGCGCCTCCTCGGCCTGGAGAATGATTTTCGCACCGCGCGCGGCCAGCATCGGAATGTAGCGCGCGAACTGGATGGTGTCGCCGAGGCCTTCGTCGGCAAAGACGAGGATGGTCTTGCCCGCGACGTTCTCCCGGCCCAGCCATAAATTCCGGTGAAAATCCGGGCGGGATTTCGGCGCGGTGTGGGCGTTCCAGCGCGCCCGATATCCCGCCCAGGCGGCTTCGAAATCGCCGGTCAGGAGGTGGATGAGCGACAGGTACGCCTGCGCTTCCATATTCGCCGGATCGATCGCCTTCACTCGGCTGTAGGCCTCGATCGCCTCCTCGATCCGTCGCATCTGGGCCAGCGAGGACGCCTTGTTGATCAGCGCCATGATGAAGTCCGCCTTGAGGGCGAGCGCCTTGTCGAACCAGGGCAGCGCTTCCTCGTCGCGGCGCAGAAGCTGCAGCGCGGCCCCGATATTGTTGCAGATGTAGGGGCTCGCCGGATCGAGCGCGTGTGCCTGCAGATTGTCGGCGACGGCCTCATCGAACCGGCCCAAGCGGTGCAGGGCGGTGCCGCGGCTCGAGCGAAATTCGGCGTCGGCGGGCTTGAGCTGCACCGCTTGGTCAAACGCCTTGAACGCTTCCTGATGCCGCCCCTGCAGCTCCAGCGCCGTTCCGAGGCCGAAGAGATAGTCCGTATCGGGGTCGTGCCGGTTGGCGCGCGCCACCCACTCGATGGCGTGGTCATATTGTCCCGCCTGCAGGAACAGGAGGCCCATCAGATGCATGGCTTCGGCGCAACCGGGATCGGCGGCGAGCGCCTGCAGGCAGCAATGCTGCGCGTCGAGAGGCCGGCCGGCCTGCATGTGCCGACGGCCGGCCTCGCAAAGCACGGAAGGGCTAGCGGCGGCGTTTGCCGGATGCTCGAGCGGCTGGCCAGCGTTCACGGAAATCCACCGATGTCATTTGTCGCGAGCCGAGCAATAGGTGATTCTTGCCGTGACAGAAAGCCAGGCGGATACGGCTAGCCTAGACTAACCCTGGCGATGGAGCAGGGTGGATAAAGGCGCGAAGCCGTGCCCATCATCTTGTTCAGGCACTTGTCTTGAGATGGGGGCACGCGGCGCCTTGCCGGCCCTCCGGGTCTGCTTTGCCGGTCAATCCACCACGATCTTGATGCGGTCGCGCACCTTGACCTGCGCTTTCGTATCGAGCCCGTTGAGCACGCGGAAACGCTCCACCGGATGGTCCACGCCGGCCATGCGGTGCGATAGCGATTCCACGGTGTCACCGGGCTGCACGGTGATCACCTTGATGCGCAGCGGGCGGGCTTGCTGGATCTCGTCGAGCGTCAGCTTGCGGAAAGAGTTGACGGTCTCGCGCGCGTTGCGCTCGCTCTCGGTGGTCTTCTGCCGGGTGGCGAAGATGAAGCGGTAGACGTCATTGTCCAGGCGCAGCGCATAGACCTTGAACTGCCACTGATCGCCGTGCGCGGTCGTCGCCGCCGCCGGCATGCCGTTGATGGTCAAGTCCTCGGTCGCGGACTTGTCGACATTCTCCATCCAGCCACTATTGAGATAGTCGCTCAGCGTCTGCTCCGGCGCCACCCGCACCACGTCGAAGCGCATCGCCTGCGCCCCGCCCTCGCGCACCCCGATCACCGCCTGCGCGGTGTTGTCGAGCGAGAAGTCTTCCGGCGCCTGGAAGCTGAAGCCGAGCTTGGGGTGCAGGAATCGCCGGCCGCGCACGAAGCCTTCGCTCGGATCCTCGCCATAGACGATGTTGTCGATCGCCGAGAGATAGTCCTCGCGGTCGCGCTCGGCGTTCTCGGGCGAACTGTATTGCCGCGCCACGAGCTGCGCCTTCTCCACCCGCTCCGGCGTCGCCGGATGCGAAGAGAGGAAATCCTGCGCGCGCGGATCGAGTGAGGACTTGCCGGCCTTCAGCTCGGCATTGCGCTCCATCGAGGTGAGAAAGCGGGAGGCGCCATACGGATCAAAGTGGGCCCGCGCGGAGATGCCGACACCCATCTCGTCGGCATCGAGCTCCTGCGCGCGGGAAAAATTCGCCATCGACAGCTTGTTCTTGGCGATCGTGAACGCGGTCACCTCGGGGTCGGTGCCCATGTCGGAGACGACCTTGTCGACGATCGCGGCCTGCCGCGCCTGGTCCTCACGCTGGGCGGCGTGCTTGGCAAGCACATGCGCCATCTCATGGGACAGCACCGACGACAGTTCCGACGTGTCGTTGGCGAGCGCGATCAGTCCGCGCGTGACATAGAGCTGGCCAGTCGGCAGCGCGAAGGCGTTCACGGCGCCCGAATTGAGGATCGTCACCTTGTAAGCCTGATCGGGCCGCTCGGAGGCCGCGACCAGCCGGTCGACGGTCTTGCCGACCAGCGCTTCGAGCGCGGGATCGTTGTAGACGCCGCCATAGGCGGCGAGAATGCGCTCGTGCTCCTTGTCGGAGGCCGGCGTGGTGGCGATAATGCGGTTCGGTTTGATGATGGGTGGCGCGGTCGGGGCCGCGGCGGTCTGGAACCGGCCCATGTCGCCGCAGGCCGCCAAGGACGTCGCCAGCATCAGCAGCGCCGGCGCAGCCCAAGACCGGCGGCTTCTTGCCATTTGGCGCCGTCCCGCAAGCCAATCCACGTCAGCTACTCGTATGTCCGCGCGCGCCCGGCCGCGCTCCAGCCGAGCTTGCGCATGATCTCTTTCGGAAGGCCGCTCCCCACTTTCCGATCATGCCGGATCAGTTCCCACCCACAATTTCGATTT
The DNA here is from genome assembly GCA_019243075.1 of Bradyrhizobium sp. Classification (GTDB taxonomy): domain Bacteria; phylum Pseudomonadota; class Alphaproteobacteria; order Rhizobiales; family Xanthobacteraceae; genus Bradyrhizobium. The sequence continues at coordinate 11,511 of JAFAUV010000356.1, read as the reverse complement.
GCCCCGCCCGCACCACCTCAATCCGGGGCCCGGGGTGCGCCTCGACCCAGCCACGAACCCGAATCCGCCGATTCTCGAGCAACTTGAGGGTCACGCCGGCAGTCTCCACCGCCGCCATGTTGCGCCTTGAAATAGTCACAGCAAAGTCCCGTGTCCAGCGTCGTCCGAAGTTCAGGTAAGTCGTTGCCCCCGCCTGTCGCACGGACAAGACCGTGCCCTCGACCAGCATAAAACGCCCAATCCCGGACAAAATATCGTCCGTACTTTCCGCGTTTTTTATGACGGCGGCGGCGGCCCAGGCGCCTTTTTGTTCCCGCCTCGCTTCATTCTCGGCCGCCAGCAGGGCGGCGGCGCAGCCTTTCTCGGTGACCTCGCTCGACACCAGCGCCGCGCCCGCCTCGAGCAGCAGGTCTTGGACCGGCTTGTCACCGCCGGCGAGGAAGACGAAGGCAGTTTGCCGGCCGTAACGGTCGGGCGAATCGTCCTCGCCGCGCAGGGTGACGTCCCGGCCTTTGACGATCGCCGACAGCGCCGCAATGCGGCTCGTCGGGTCGGCGGCCGATGCGACCGGCTCGATGCCAGCCAGCTTGATCTCACGTCCGTCGGCGAGGCGAAAGCTCCTGCCGCCGGTGACCTCGACGACATGACCGTCGCCCTGGGGCTCGAACGCGCAATCTCCCGCACGGGAAGATGCGATCGATGCAGCGACAAGGAGCGAGAGGGCAGCGCTATGCTTGGCGAGGACTGCGAACATGGCGCCATGCTCGCATGGTTTCGCGCATTCCACTTAGCGGAAAAACTGGCCTCAGCCATCGGCCGGTGCGACTTGCCGCACAAGGGGCCATGCGGCATGATCGCGCCCCAATCGAAAAGGTGCGCGCACAAGCGGCACATGCTTGGGGGAGGACGGAATGAAGCTAGTCTCGACCGGCGTCGCGGCCGCGCTGATGGCGCTTGTTGCCGCGGCGGCGCCGGCCCAGGAGAGCAGGCCGCCGCTCAAGATCGGCGGCATTCTGGACATGTCGAGCCTCTACGCCGATATCACAGGTCCCGGCAGCCTCGAGGCCGCCAGGATGGCGGCGGAGGATTTCGGCGGCGAGGTGCTGGGTCGCAAGATCGAGGTGATCGCAGCCGACCATCTCAACAAGGCCGACCTAGCCGCCAACATCGCCCGCGATATGATCGACAATCAGGGCGTCGAGATGATCTACGACGTTGCGGCGTCCGCCACCGCGCTGGCTGCGGGCGAGATCGCCAAGGCGCGCGGCAAGATCGTCATCTTCAACGGTCCGGGCTCGATCCGGCTCTCCAACGAGGCCTGCGGCCCCTTTACCGTGCACTATGTGTTCGACACCTACGCGCAAGCCAATGTGACGGGCCTGGCGGCGGTGAAGAGCGGTCTCGACACCTGGTTCTTCCTGACTGCGGACTACGCGTTCGGCCAGGATCTGGAAAAGGACACGACCAATGTGGTGCTGAAGTCCGGCGGCAAGGTGCTGGGCAGCGTGCGTCATCCGCTCAACACGTCGGATTTCTCCTCCTTCCTGCTGCAGGCGCAGGCCTCGAAGGCCAAGGTGATCGGCCTCGCCAATGCCGGCGGCGACACCGTCAACGCGATCAAGCAGGGTGCCGAATTCGGGATCATGAAAGGCGGCCAGAAAATGTCGCCGCTGCTCGCCTTCGTCACCGATATCGACAGCATCGGGCTTGATACCGCGCAAGGGCTCTTGCTTGCCGAAGCGTTCTATTGGGATCTGAACGACGAGACGCGAGCGTTCTCCAAACGCTTCATGGAGCGGGTCAAGCGGGTGCCGACCTCGGCGCAGGCCGGTGTCTATTCCTCCGTCATGCATTATTTGCAAGCGGTAAAGGCCGCGGGCACCACCGATTCGGCCGCGGTGATGAAGGTCATGAAGGCGACGCCGATCAACGACTTCTTCGCCAAGAACGGCAGCATCCGAGACGACGGCCGCATGGTGCATGACATGTACCTGTTCGAGGTGAAGAAGCCATCGGAGTCCAAGGGCCGCTGGGACGACTACAAGCTGCTTGCCACCGTACCCGGCGATCAGGCGTTCCAGCCGCTGCAGCAATCGCGCTGCCCGCTGGTGAAGAAATGACGGCGTAGCCGTCATTGCGAGCGTACCCTCGCGGCGACGGTGGATTGTTTCGTCGCTTCGCTGCTCGCAATGACGATTTCCAAATAACAAGGACAACAACCCATGACAGCAGATGAAATGGTCCTTCAACATCTCGATCAGGGCCTGCTCACCATCACCATGAACCGCCCCGACCGGCGCAACGCCCTCAACCCCGACATGACGCGCGGCCTCGTCGAAGCCGCCCGGCGCGCCGCCGAGGATCAGGAGGTCCGCGCGGTGCTGCTCAAGGGTGCCGGCGGCACGTTCTGCGTCGGCGGCGACGTGAAGTCGATGGCCGCGGGGCGCGCGCCGATGTCGTTCGAGGAGAAGCAGGTCACGCTGCGCAGGGCCATGGAAGTGTCGCGCATCCTGCACCAGATGCAGAAGCCGGTGGTGGCGCAGCTCGATGGTGCGGCGGCCGGCGCCGGGCTCTCGATCGCGCTGTCCTGCGACCTGCGCGTCGCCTCGGAGTCCTGCAAGATCACGACGGCCTTCGCGAAGGTCGGCTTCTCCGGCGACTTCGGCGGCACCTATTTCCTCACGCAGATGCTCGGCAGCGCCAAGGCGCGCGAGCTCTATCTGCTCTCGCCGCTGCTATCGGCAAAGGAAGCGTTCGGTCTCGGCATGGTGACCAGGGTCGTTCCCGATGCCGAGATCGACGCAACCGCGCAGGAACTCGCTTTGTCGCTGGCGCATGGGCCATCGATTGCGTTCGGCTATATCAAGCGCAACATCAACAACGCCGAGACGATGTCGCTGGAAGCCTGCTTTGACGGCGAGGCCTTCCATCATTCCCGCGCCGGCGAAACCGACGACCACAAGGAGGCCGCGAAGGCCTTTGTCGAGAAGCGCAAGCCCGCCTTCCGGGGGCAGTGAGCATGGCGCCCTACATGCGGTTGCGGCAGATCTGCCTGGTCGCGCCGCATCTGGAGCCGGTGATATCCGATATAGCCGGCATCATGGGGCTCGAAATCTGCTACCGCGACGGCAATGTCGAGAAATACGGCCTGGTCAACGCGCTGCTGCCGGTCGACACCATTCTGCTGGAGGTCGTTGCGCCGTTCCGCGATGGCACCGCGGCCGGCCGCTTCATCGAGAAGACGAAGGGGCGCGGCGGCTATATGGCGATCTTCTGTTGCGACGACCCCGGCGGCTGTGCCGCGCGCGCCAATGCGATGGGGGTGCGCACGGCCAATGTGATTGCGCATGCGCCCTATCATGGCGTACAGCTCCACCCGCGCGATTGCCGCGCCGCCTTTATCGAGTTCAACCACACCGACGGCAGCGACGATGTGCTCGGCGCCTATCCTCCGGCGGGGCCTGACTGGCAGAAATGCATCCGCAAGGATGTGACGCGGGCCATCACCGGCGTCGAGATGCAGAGCCCCGATCCGGCAGGGCTTGCGGCGCATTGGGGCAGGATCATCGGCGTTGGTGTGACGAAGGGCGCCGATGGTGCGCCGGAGCTGAAGCTGCCGAACGCGACGTTCCGCTTCGTGGAGGGCGCAAATGAGATCATGAGCGCGCTGGAGTTTCGTGTCCGCGATGTCGCCAAGGTCCGCGATGCGGCCAAAGCGCGGGGCTATGCTGTATCAGGTGACGCGTTCTTCCTTGGCGGTGTGAATTTCCGTCTTTCAGCATGAGCCTGGATTTGGTGCGCTGCCTCAAGTCGTCATTGCCGGCAGTTGGCTCCTTGCAATGGCGATCCCTTAACAAGAACAAGAAGGACCACCCACCATGCCGCATCCGCTCGACACGTTCTTCGCGCCTTCGAGCATCGCGCTAGTCGGCGCCTCGCGCGACCAGGAGAAAATTCCCGGCCGGCTGTTGTCGATGCTGCGCAAGAACGAATATCCGGGCAAGATCTATCCGATCAATCCGAACTATCCCGACATCGACGGGCTGGCGTGCTACAAGACGATCGGCGAGATCGCGGCGCCGATCGATCTCTCGGTCATCATCATTCCTGCCCGCGCCGTGCTCGGCGCGCTGGAGGAATGCGCCGCCGCCGGCGTCAAGAACTGCGTGATCATCTCCTCCGGCTTTGCGGAAGAGGGCGGCGACAGTGCCGCGATGCAGGACAGGATCGTCGAGATCGCCAAGCGCACGGGCATGCGGATTTCCGGCCCCAATGCCGAAGGCTTCATGAGCGAGGTGCAGAAGGTCGCGGCGACCTTCAGCCCGACGGTGGACGTCAAGCCGGGCCATGTGCCGCTGGTGGCGACCACGCGCCGGGTCGGCATTGTCGCGCAAAGTGGCGGCATCGGCTTTGCCATCAAGCATCGCGCCAAGGCGATCGGCGTTGCCATCAGCTATTGCGTCAGTGCCGGCAATGAGAGCGATCTCGGTGCCGGCGAATTCCTGGACTACATGGTGCAGGATGCCGCCACCGACGTGATCCTGCTGTTCATCGAGGGCATCCGCGACGTCGACAAGTTCCTGGCGGCGGCGCAGCGCGCGGCGGAGGCCGGCAAGCCCGTGATCGTCACCAAAGTCGGCCGCTCCGGCGCCGGGGTGCGCGCGGCCGCCTCGCACACCGCGAGCATGGCGGGCTGGTCCGCCGCCTATGACGCCGTATTCGCCAAATATGGCTTCATCGTCTCCAACGACATGGACGAGGCCGTCGCAATTGCCGCGGTGCTGGCGAGCAACCCGCTGCCGAAGGGCGACCGCGTCGCTGTCCTCACCGTGTCCGGCGGTGCCGGCATCTGGGGCGCCGACACCGTGTCGATGCAGGGCTTGCAGGTGCCGGCGCTGTCGGCGGGCATCCAGTCCGAGATCAAACAATGGATGCCGTCCTATGGCGCGGCGGGAAATCCCGTCGATGTGACCGCGCAGGGCGTCTCCATGGGCGGGCTGCAGAGAAGCATCGAGCTGTTCGATGCCTCCAGCGAAGTCGATGCGACGCTGGTGATCATGTCGTTCTCCAGCGACACGCGGATGCCTTTCAAGGAGGCCGAGCTGAAGCCGGTGATCTCGGCGCAGAACAAGCCGGTCGTGTTCTATTCCTACACGCTGCCGTCGGAATTCGCGCGGCGGGAGCTGGCGAAGGCCGGCGTGGTGATCCTGTCGGGCCTGACCCATGTCGGCGTCGCGATGCGGCGGCTGCTCGAATATTCGCGGTTCAAGCTGGCGCCGCCGGCGGACGCCGCGAGCCTGCCGGCGCGCGATCTCTCCGCGCATCTGAAGTCGCCGAGAATGTCGGAGGCCGACAGCAAGGCGCTGTTGCGCGAAGCCGGCATCGCGCTGCCCGACGAGGTGCTGGTGGCCGGACGCGACGCGCTGGATGCGGCGATCGCCAAAATCGGCTTTCCGCTGGTGATGAAAATCCAGTCGCCGGACATTGGGCACAAGAGCGAGGCCGGCGGCGTGCGCCTTAACATCGCTACCAAGGGCGAGGCGTTCTCGGCCTATCGCGATCTGCTCGAAAGCGTGCAAAAGCATCGGCCCCATGCGGCGATCCAGGGCGTGCTGGTCAGCCCGATGGCGAAGAAGGGCGTCGAGATCATCATCGGCACGCTGAAGGACGCGACCTTCGGGCCGATGGTGATGGTGGGCTTCGGCGGCATCACCACCGAATTGTTCCGCGACGTGACCTATCGCCCGGCGCCGGTCGGCGCGGCAGAGGCGGAGGCGATGCTGGGCGAACTGAAGGCGGCGCCGCTGTTGCGCGGCTTCCGCGGCGCGCCCAAGGCCGATGTCGCGGCGCTGGCAAAGCTGATTTCGCAGCTGTCCCTGCTCGCTGCGCGGCTGAAGGACGAGGTGTCGGAGCTGGAGCTCAATCCCGTGCTGGTGCACGGCGAAGGGCAGGGCGTGACGATCGTCGATGCGCTGGCGGTGCGGCCAAAATAAACGCCGCTGAACCGTAGGGCGGCCAAGGGCGCGCTGGCGCCGTGCCCACCAAACGCTATCCTGCTTCGCATCGCGCGAGCCGCTACCGCCCCCTGAAATTCGCGACGCGGCGTTCGGATGTCGCCCTGACCCCTTCCTTGAAATCCTCGGTCTGGCGCAGGCGGTTCTGTTCGACCAGCTCGTGATTGGTGGCGGCGAGCACGCGCTCGGCGAGGCCGGCGCGCATGGTGGCGCGGGTCGAGACCAGGCCGAGCGGGGAGCATTCGGCAATTTCGCCGGCGAGCTTCATCGCGGCTGATCGCACCTCTGCCTGCGGCACCAGTTCGTTGGCAAGGCCCCAGCGATAGGCTTCCTCGCCGGTGACGCGCCGGCTGGTGTAGAACATCAGTTCGGCATTGTTCCTGCCGATCAGCTCGGGCAGCGTCGTGGTGAGGCCAAAGCCCGGATGGAAGCCGAGCCTGGTGAAGTTCGCCGCGAAACGCGCCTCGGGGCAGGTGACGCGGAAATCGGCCGATACCGCAAGGCCCAGGCCGCCGCCGACGGCGGCACCATGGATGGCGGCGACGAACGGCTTCTGGTTGCGGAAGATGCGCACGGCCTGAACATAGAGATGATTGATCGGCAGGTTCGAGGCCGGATCGCTCTCGGCGCGCTTCTCCTGCTCCTGCCGCGCCGGGTCGTTGAAATTGGCACCGGCGCAAAACGCCTTGCCTTGCGCCGCCAGCACGGAAGCGCGGATCTCGACGTCGCGGTCGAACTCCTCCAGCGCGTCCGCGATCTGGTTGATCAGCGCGACGTCGAAGAAGTTGAGCGGCGGTCTTCGGATTTCGATCAGGCCGACGTGATCGTGCTTCTCGACGCCGATATCGGTGTAGTTGCTCATGTTGTTTCCTTTTTTAAATCAGCGCAGACCCAATCCGCGCGCGATGATGCCGCGCAGGACCTCCGTGGTGCCGCCCTGAATGGTCAGTTTCGGCGCGGTCTTGATCGCGAATGACAGTTGCTGCTCCAGCGTCTCGCGGTTGCCGACCTCTTCCTCGACAAAGGCGGCGAGTTCGCGCACGCGGTGCGGCAATTGCTGCTCCCACACCGTGCCGATGTCTTTCACGATGGAAGCCTCCACCACCGGCTCCTTGCCGGCCTGCAGCATGCCCGCGACCGAGACCGACATGCGGCGCATGGTGTGGACCTGGGCGACCAGCCGGCCGATGCCTTCGGCCGCACGCGTGTCGGGCTCGGGCCCGACGGCGCGAACGAGCTCGGTCAGCACGTAATAGGTTTCCAGGAAGCGCTCGGGACCCGAGCGCTCATAGGCGAGCTCGCTCGTCGCCTGCTTCCAGGCGCCGTCGATCTCGCCGAGCACGTGATCATCCGGGATGAAGTGGTCGGTGAACACGACCTCGTTGAATTCATACTGCCCCGTGATCTGGCCGATCGGGTTCACCTGGATGCCCGGCTGCTTCATCTTGACCAGGAACTGGGTCAGGCCGTGGCGGCGGTTTTCCTTGGTCGGCTGCGAGGTACGGAAGATCGCGATCATGTAGTCGGCAATATGCGCCGACGAGGTCCAGATCTTGGTGCCGTTGATGAGATAGCCGCCCTCGGTCTTGGTCGCGCGCGTCTTCGCCGCGAACAGGTCGGAGCCGGAATTCGGCTCGCTCATGCCGATGGCAAAGCAGATTTCGCCGCGGCAGATGCGCGGCAGGATGTCCATCTTGATGTGCTCGGGCGCGTATTTCAGCAGGATCGGCCCGCTCTGGCGGTCGGCGACGAAAAAACGGCGCGTCGGCGCATTGGCGACGCGCATTTCCTCGGTGACGACGTAGCGCTCGAGAAAGGAGCGCTCGTGGCCGCCATATTTCTTCGGCCAGGTCATGCCGATCCAGCCGCGCTCGCCCACCTTGCGCGAGAACGCAGGCACGTCGGTGTCCTCGCGGTTGGGCTTGAACGGCGAGAAGGTGCCGGCGGCGATTTCTTCGGCGAGAAAGGCGCGAACTTCCTTGCGAAGCTGCCGGCATTTCTCCGGCAGGCGGATGGGGTCGAAACGAAGGGCTGCGGTCATGGTCTATCTCGTCTTGCAAATTCAGCAAATCCGCTTCAGCGGGAGGCGACCAGCGGCCACAACTCATCGGCGCCGCGCGCGGCGACGCGCTCGCCGAGCTTGACCGCCCAGTAGCTCTCCGAGCCGAAATCGTCGCGCCAGGACAGCGCGCGCAGCGAATAGCGGTGCAGGATGTGCTCGATGGTGAAACCGATCGCACCATGCACCTGATGCGCGATGGCGCCGCCTTTCTCGGCCGCTTCCGAGCAGCGGATCTTGGCGGCGACCGCTTCCAGGAACACCGCGTCGCCGGCGAAATCGGCGGCAGTGACGATGGCGTCCGCGGCCGAGGTCGCCGCGGCCAGGGCGGCAGCGGATTCGCCGGCAAGCCTGGCGAGATTGTGCTGCACCGCCTGGAATTTCGAGATCTTCTTCTCGAAGGCGACGCGCTCGTTGGAGTAGCGCACGCTGATGTCGAGCATCGATTCCAGCGCGCCCGCGATCTGCAGGCTGCGCACCACGCCGCCCATCAGCATCAACGCGGTCTGGTCGAAACCCCTTGGCGCCGGCTTGACCGTCGCCGGCTTGACCTTGTCGAAGATCACGGTGTCGCTGCTGTCGTTGGCGAGCGTCAGTCCGGGCTCGATGCGGGCCGCACCGGCCTCGACCAGTGCGATCGAGGCGCCATTCGCCGCCGTCGCCAGCACGGCGACATGTCTTGCCGCCTTCGCAAAGGGCACGCCGCGGCAGCGGCCGGAAAGCGTGCCGTCGCCATCGAGGGTGATGCGATCCCTGGGGCTGGCCGGCGCCACCGTCATCTCGCCTTCGGGCGCGGCAATCTTGGCCTGCGCCAGCAGCCAACCGGCCAGCATGGTCTCGACCAGCGGCACCGCAATCGCAAATCGCCCGGCGGCGCCGATCACGCCGAAGCCTTCGGCCAGGCTCGCGCCGGAACCGCCGAGATCCTCGTCCACCCATGACAGCGGCAGACCGGCTTCCGTGAGGGCCTTCCAGAGCGAGGCTTTCCATTCGCCCTTCTTGTCGCGGTTGACTTCTTGCGCGTCGGCGAGATCGGCGAAGATTTTCTCTGCGGTCTCGACGACAATGTTCTCGCTCTCCGACACGGCGTTCCTCTTTTTGGTGGGCCTGGCGCATTCCCCGTCGGCCTGCACCGTTCTTGCGCCGGATGATGGGGAAAAGCTACCCCCCTGACAAGCCGACATGGCGCTATGCGCGGCTGCGGGGCCACGAGAGAGCGTCAATTCCGCGCAACGGAGTTTCGCATTTCCCGCCACGGTATGGTAGAGCCCGAGCGAACCTGGAAGCGAACGTGAAGGGGCTCCAGACAACAAGGGGAAACCGATGTCGAAGGATGGCTTGTGCGTGATCGTGACCGGTTCGGCATCCGGCCTTGGAGCGGCGACCGCCGGTATTCTGGCCAGGGGCGGCGCGCGCATCGTGATCAACTATTCCAACAGCAAGAACGAGGCGGAAGCCGCCGCCGCAGCCTGCCACAAGGCCGGCGCCGCCGAGGTCGTGGTGGTGCAGGGCGACGTCGCCCGCGACGAGGACTGCCGCAAGATCGTGGCCGCCGCTGCGCCCTTTGGCAAGCTCGATGCGCTGATCAACAATGCCGGCACCACCAAGCATGTCGCCCATGACAAGCTCGACGAGCTTTCGGCGGAAGATTTTCAGCGCATCTTTGCGGTCAACACCATCGGGCCGTACCAGATGATCCGCGCCGCGCGCCCGCTGCTCGAGGCGGCGGCAAAAGCTTCGGGCAGGACGGCGGCCGTGGTCAACATTTCCTCGATCGCCGGCATCTCCGGCGGCGGCTCGTCGGTGGCGTATGCCGCGAGCAAGGGCGCGCTCAACACCATGACGCTGTCGCTGGCGCGGGCGCTCGCACCCCTGATCCGCGTCAACACGGTGTGCCCGGGCTATATCGACACGCCCTGGTTCACCAAGGGCCGCGGCGAGGCCGGGGCGAAGGCGGTGCGCGATGCCGTCATCGCCAAGGTGCCGTTGAAGGTCGCGTCCACCGCGGAAGATATCGCGCAGGCCGTCTGCTATCTGGCGACGCCGGCGTCGAGCAACATGACCGGCGAACTGCTCCGCATGGATGCCGGCATGCATCTCATTCAGTAGGCTCCAGCCGCGTTGAAGGACCGGCGCTAGCGATTGAAGTCCCGCAGCACGCCGCTGGCGACCAGCCGGTTCCAGATGAACAGCACCACCAGCGCGCCGATGGTGGCAGTGATGAAGCCGGCGCCCTGGTCCGGGCCGTAATGGCCGATGGCCTGGCCGATCGCGGTCGCCAGAAACGCGCCGACAATGCCGAGGACGGTGGTGAGGATGAAGCCGCTCGGGTTGTTCGGCCCCGGCGAAAGAATGCGCGCGATGATGCCGGCGACGAAGCCGACAATGATGATCCAGATCAGTCCGCCCATGCTCATGGTGCCTTGTCCTTTCCCCTCACACGAAACGAAATCAAAGCCGGCGGGAGACCTCGTCCTCGGTCGGCAGCCGTCCGTCCGGCGTCAGATGGTCGATCACCTGCGGCAGATATTTGCTCAAGCCGTCGAGCAGGTCGCCGCGCGACAAGCCGCTTTGAGAAGCCAGGGAATCGATCTGGTCGGCGCCGAGGGCGCTGGCGAGATCGCCCGGCGAGATCGCCTTGTTCTCGCCCTGGCCGACCCAGGAATTGGCGGTCTCGCCATGGCCGCCCTGCTGCAACTGCTTGAGCAGGTCGCCGAGCCCGCCGGAAATCACGCTGCCCGCGGCAGCACCGCCGAGCAGCCCGCCCAGCGGTCCCTTCAGAACGTTGCCAAGCCCGCCACCGCCGATGGCGCCGCCAGGCCCGCCGGACGGCGCGGGCGCTGGCATGGGCGGCGGTGTCGCTCCGGGCTGGCTCGCGGTCAGGTGCTTGAACGCCTTCCAGGCGATCAGGCCGAGGATCGCCATGGTCATGGGCGACATTCCGCCGCCGGACTGGGAGCTTGGACCGCTCGGACCGCGGGGCCCTTGCTGCATGCCGTTGATGACGTCGAGTAAACCCATTGCTGCCTCCTCGTGCCCCGCCGGCAAAAAAGATACCGGGGGGCCATGACGGTTACAAGGCGCCGGTGCTTTCGAGGACGCTCCGAGACGTTGAAACGCTCCAGAACCTGCGAACGGGTGCGATCCCGGACCTGCATCGAAGTCCAGCTCTGCCCGCGGGACGAGGGGAACAGAGCACGCGGACAGGCTTCAGCTCTTCTTGCCCTTGGTCGGCGACGATCCGCCGAACAGCTTCTTCAGATCGTTGATGCTTTCGGAAAGCCGCGGCCATTCGCAGGAGAAGGTGTGGCAGTCGCCGCGCAAGCGCGACTTCGCCTCGGCTTGATTGGCTTGCTGCTGCAATTTCGCCGGCCGCTGCTGCGGTACGGGTACCGCGATCCTCGCCGGGGTCTCGGCCGTCAGCGAGGCCTGCTCGAG
>JAFAUV010000077.1 GCA_019243075.1 Bradyrhizobium sp. | reverse complement strand
GGTGGGCCTACTTCGCCCCCACGGCCTTCTTCCGCCAGGCCAGATGCACCGCGCAGGTGCAGCCCGGTGGATGCGATGCGATATCGTTCGCAGGCTCCGCGGCGGGCACGGCCTTCGGCATCGCGTCCCTGACCGCGCGCTCTTGCGCCGACTGATCCTGCGCGGGGATGTAATTGAGGATCGGTGCCAGCCAGCGCTCGACTTCGCCGACGGTCATGCCCTTGCGCGCGGCATAGTCCTCGACCTGGTCGCGCTCAATCTTGCCGACGCCGAAATAGAAGCTCTCGGCATTCGAGAAATAGAGCCCGGACACCGATGAGCCCGGCCACATCGCAAAGCTCTCGGTCAGCTTCACGCCGGCATTGTTCTCGGCATCGAGCAGCGCGAACAGCGTCTTCTTCTCGGTATGGTCGGGCTGTGCGGGATAGCCGGGGGCAGGGCGGATGCCCTGATACTTCTCCAGGATCATCTCTTCGTTGGTGAGCGCCTCGTCCGGCGCGTAACGCCAGAACTCGCGGCGCACGCGGGCGTGCATGCGCTCGGCAAAGGCTTCCGCCAGGCGATCGGCGAGCGCCTTGCACAGGATCGAGGAGTAATCGTCATTGGCGTTCTTGAAGCGATCGGCAATCACGTCCTCACCGATGCCGGCGGTGACCGCAAAGCCGCCGATATAATCGGCAACGCCGGAGGCGGCGGGCGCGATGAAGTCCGACAGCGCGGCATTGAAGCGGCCTTCGCGCTTCTCGAGCTGCTGGCGCAACGTATGCAGCGTCGCGATCTTCTTCTTTCGCGTGTCGTCGGCGAAGAGCACGATGTCGTCGCCTTCGGCAGCAGCCGGCCAGAAGCCGATCACCGCGCGGGCGGTGAACCACTTCTCCTTGACGATGCGCTCCAGCATCTTGCGCGCATCGTCGTAAAGCGCGCGCGCCGCCTCGCCGACCTTGGGGTCGTCGAGGATCGCGGGGAAGCGGCCGGCGAGCTCCCAGGTCTGGAAGAACGGCGTCCAGTCGATGGTGTCGACGAGCTCGGCGAGGTCGTAATCGCCAAAGCTCTTGACGCCGAGGAAGGTCGGCTTCTTCGGCGGCTTCGCGGCGAAATCGATCTTCACGGCATTGGCGCGCGCGGCCGACAGCTTCAGCCGCTTCTTGTCGGCCTGCGCACGGAAATGCGCCGCGGAGATTCTGGCGTATTCGGTGCGCACCTCCGCGGCATAGTTCTCGCGCTTGTCGGGCGAGAGCAGCGAGGAGGCGACGCCGACCGCGCGGCTGGCGTCGTTGACATGCACCACCGGGCCCGAACGGTAATTCGGGTCGATCTTGACCGCGGTATGCACGCGGCTCGTCGTGGCGCCGCCGATCAGGAGCGGCACTCTCAGGCCCTCGCGCTCGAGCTCGGAGGCGAAGAACGCCATCTCGTCGAGCGAGGGCGTGATCAGGCCGGATAGACCGACGATGTCGGCCTTCTCCGCCTTCACGGTCTCGACGATCTTGGCCGCCGGCACCATGACGCCGAGGTCGATGACCTCGAAATTGTTGCACTGAAGCACGATGCCGACGATGTTCTTGCCGATGTCGTGGACGTCGCCCTTCACGGTTGCGAGCACGATCTTGCCGGCAGAGTGGCCCGCGGCGGCCGCGACGCCGTTGGCGAGGTTGCGCGCCTTTTCCTCCTCCATGAACGGCATCAGATAGGCGACGGCCTGCTTCATCACGCGCGCCGACTTCACCACCTGCGGCAGGAACATCTTGCCGTCGCCGAACAGGTCGCCGACGACGTTCATCCCGGCCATCAGCGGGCCCTCGATGACGTCGAGCGGGCGCGTCGAATTTTTTCGCGCGGCTTCGGTGTCCTCCTCGATGAACTCGGTAATGCCATGCACCAGCGCGTGGGACAGCCGCCTCTCGACCGGCCATTCGCGCCAGGCCAGATCGGCCTCCCTGCTCTGCTTCTCCTTGCCGCGGAACTTTTCGGCGAGCGCCAGCAGCCGTTCGGCAGCTCCGGCATCGCGGTTGAGGACGACGTCTTCGCACACCTGGCGCAGCTCGGGGTCGATGTCGTCATAGACGATCATCTGGCCGGCATTGACGATGCCCATGTCCATGCCGGCCTTGATGGCGTGATAGAGGAACACCGAATGCATTGCTTCGCGGACCGGCTCATTGCCGCGGAACGAGAAGGACAGGTTGGAGACGCCGCCGGAGACATGGGCGCCCGGCAAATTCTGGCGGATCCAGCGCGTCGCCTCGATGAAATCGACGCCGTAATTGTTGTGCTCCTCGATGCCGGTCGCGATGGCGAAGATATTGGGATCGAAGATGATGTCTTCCGGCGGGAAATCGAGCTGCTCGACCAGGATGTCATAGGCGCGCTTGCAGATTTCGATCTTGCGCGCAAAGGTATCGGCTTGGCCCTTTTCGTCGAACGCCATCACCACGACCGCCGCGCCATGGCGTCGCGCGATCTTGGCCTCGTGGATGAATTTCTCCTCGCCCTCCTTCATCGAGATCGAGTTCACCACCGGCTTGCCCTGCACGCATTTCAACCCGGCCTCGATCACGGCGAATTTCGAGGAATCGACCATCACGGGCACGCGGGCGATATCGGGCTCGGCAGCGACGAGGTTGAGGAAGGTCCGCATCGCGGCTTCCGAATCGAGAAGTCCCTCGTCCATGTTGACGTCGATGATCTGGGCACCGTTTTCGACCTGGTCGCGTGCGACCTGGAGGGCGGCGGTGTAATCGCCGGCGGTGATCAGCTTGCGGAAGCGCGCCGAACCCGTGACATTGGTGCGCTCGCCGATGTTCACAAACGGAATCGCGTCCGTCAAAGCAAAGGGCTCGAGGCCGGAGAGCCGCAGCCGCGGCTCGATCGAGGGCACCGGACGCGGCTTGTGCGGAGCGACGGCCGCGGCGATCGCGGCGATATGCTCCGGCGTGGTGCCGCAGCAGCCGCCGACGATGTTGACGAGACCGTCGCGGGCGAACTCGCCGATCAGGCGCGCCATATAGTCCGGGCTTTCGTCATACTGCCCGAACTCGTTGGGCAGGCCGGCATTGGGGTAGGCGCAAACCAGCGTGTCGGCGACGCGGCCGATATCCGCGACATGTGCGCGCAGATCCTCGGCGCCGAGCGCGCAGTTGAAGCCGATGGTGACCGGCCTGGAATGCCGCACCGAGTTCCAGAAGGCTTCCGGCAACTGGCCGGAGAGCAGGCGGCCGGATTTGTCGGTGATGGTGCCGGACACCATCACCGGGATGTCGATGCCGCGCTGTTCCAGCAGTTCGGAGATCGCGTGGAGCGCCGCCTTGGCATTCAGCGTGTCGAAGATGGTCTCGACCAGCAGAAGGTCGACGCCGCCGTCGACGAGGCCTCTCGCCTGGTCGCCATAGGCCCGGCGCAGATCGTCGAAGGTCACGGCGCGATAGCCGGGATTGGCGACGTCCGGCGAGATCGAGGCGGTGCGGTTGGTGGGGCCGAGCGCGCCGGCGACAAAGCGCGGCTTGCCGTCTTCGCCCGTCACGCGCTCGGCGGCGGCGCGGGCGAGCCTGGCGCCCTCGAAGTTCAGCTCATAGGCGAGGTCGGACATGTCATAGTCGGCCTGCGCGATCGAGGTGGAGGAGAACGTGTTGGTCGCGACGATGTCGGCGCCGGCGCGCAAATAGGCGGCGTGGATGTCCTCGATCGCCCTGGGCTGGGTGAGAATCAGAAGGTCGTTGTTGCCTCTGACGTCGCGGGGAAAATCCTTGAAACGATCCGCGCGGAATGCCGCCTCGTCGAACTGCAGGCCCTGGATCATGGTGCCCATGGCGCCGTCGAGCACGAGGATGCGTTCCTTGGCGGCGGCCAGCAGGGTGATGCGCTTGGCAGAGATGCGCTTGGCAGAAATGGGTGCGGACATCAATCGGCTTTCTTCAAGCAGCTCAAGCGGCTTTTCTGGCCCCGCTCGGGCGGATGCCGAGCAGGTGGCTGATCGCGAACACGAGATCGGCGCGGTTCATGGTGTAGAAATGGAAAGTGTCGACGCCATGCTTGGCGAGCTTTTGCACCTGCCCGGCCGCGACGGTGGCGGCGACCAGTTTGCGGGTCTCGACATCGTCGTCGAGGCCGTCGAATTTCTCCGCAAGCCAGGACGGCACGGTGGTGCCGGCGCGGGTGACGAAATTGCGCGCCTGCTTGAAATTGTGCATCGGCATGATGCCGGGCACGATCGGAATGGCGATGCCGCGGGCGCGGACGCGGTCGAGATAGCGCAGGTAGAACTCGTTATCGAAGAACACTTGCGTGATCGCGCGGGTCGCGCCGGCATCGATCTTGGCCTTCAGCGTGTCGATGTCGGCGTCGAAATCGCGCGCCTCGGGGTGTTTTTCGGGATAGGCGGAGACCGAAATCTCGATGTCGGGATGGCGCTTCTTGATCCCGGCGATGAGATCGGGCGAGGTCTGGTAGCCGTCGGGGTGGGCGGCGTAGGGCGTGCCGATGCCGCTTGCGGGATCGCCGCGCAGCGCCACGATGTGGCGGACGCCGACCTCGTGATAGCGGTCGACGATCTCGTCGATCTCGCCGCGCGCGGCGCCGACGCAGGTCAGATGCGCCGCCGGCAACAGGTCGGTCTCGCGCAGGATGCGGGCGATGGTGGAATGGGTGCGCTCGCGGGTCGATCCGCCCGCGCCATAGGTCACGGAGACGAAATTGGGCGACAGCGGCGCCAGGCGATTGATGGTCTCCCAGAGGCTCTTCTCCATTTCCGCGGTCTTGGGCGGAAAGAACTCAAAGGAGATTTTTGGCCCCCGCGGCGCATGCGGTCCGTCGGAAGGCCTCGGCGGTACCTCGGTCATGTCGGCATCAGCTCCCCAGGTTTGGTCCAAAGCGTCAGGTTAGCTCGGGAAGCGCTAAAATAGGCCAAACGGGCGCCGCCAAACAGCCCATTGCGGGTGGGAAATAGCCCAATTATTGCGAAGAAAGGCGAAGTGGATAAATGATATTGCCGAGGATGGGCCATGCAGAATATGCAATAAGCGAAGCAATTCAATATATTAGTTTAGAAAGGATATTGGGCACCCCTCTCTCAACCGCAAAAAATTCTTCATACATCCCACTGCAGTTGCCGCGGGCCGGCGCCCGCGCGTGTCTGCTCTGCACGATAATCCCCATTGCCGGGCCGCCCGCGGGCACTAGCTTAAGCCCGCCATGATCCCGCTCTCCGTCCTCGATCTTTCGGTCGTCACCACCGCGACCAGGCCCGCCGCGGCGCTGCGCAACAGCATCGACCTGGCGCGCCACGTCGATGCGCTCGGCTATGTCCGCTACTGGCTCGCGGAGCATCATAATCTCGCCTCGGTGGCAAGCCCGGCGCCCGACCTGATGATCGGGCAGATCGCGGCCGTGACCAAGAAGCTTCGCGTCGGCTCCGGCGGCGTGATGCTGCCGAACCACGCGCCGCTCATGGTCGCCGAGCGCTTCAAGATGCTGGAGGCGTTGTTTCCCGGCCGCGTCGATCTCGGGCTCGGCCGCGCGCCGGGCACCGATGGCGCCACCGCCTACGCGCTCCGCAGCCGGCTCGACCGCCGCGAGGGCGACGATTTCCTCGAACGGCTGCAGGAACTGGTGCTGTGGGAGACGCGCGGTTTTCCCGCAGGCCACCCCTACAACAATGTCGTGGCGATGCCGGACGATACGCCGCTGCCGCCGATCTGGCTGCTCGGCTCGAGCGGTTATTCGTCGGAACTCGCCGCCCAAGTCGGGATGGGCTTTGCCTTCGCGCACCACTTTGCCATGCACGACGCGGTCGATGCCATGGTCAATTATCGCAGCCATTTCAAGCCGTCGGCCTGGCGCCCGACGCCGCACGCGATCCTCGCGGTCGCCGTCGTCGCCGCCGAGACCGACGCGGAAGCCGAAGTGCTGGCGTCCTCGATGGATCTCAATCGGCTGCGCCGCGACCGCGGCCAATATCTGCCGCTGCCGAGCCCGGAAGAGGCGCTGGCCTACCCCTACACCGAAGCGGAGCGCGCTTCGGTGGCGCGCAACCGCTCGCGGCTGTTCGTCGGCAACCCCGCGACCGTCGTGCAAAAGCTGCGGCCGATGATCGATGCCAGTCGGCCGGACGAGCTGATGATCGTCACGGCGGTCTATGACCACGAGGCAAGGAAGAAGTCGTATTCGCTGCTGGCGGAGGCGTTTGGATTGGCGAAGATGGAGGCCGCTTGATTAAAGGGTTCCGCAGCTCGATGGACGTTCATCATGTCCCTCACGCCGCAGCCGCCGATCTGCCGCCATCTGCCTTGCGCTTGTAGAAGGACCAGAAATTCTCGATGAGGTTCGGATCGAGGATTTGCTCCTTCTTCGCGAACAGCTCGGACTTCGGGGTGGCCTTGTAGGCCTGCTTGGTGCTGAGCAGTTCGATCTGCGAGCGGCAGGCCCGCTCCAGGAACACACCCATCAACACGGCTTCCGGAATCGTCGCGCCGACGAACAGCACGCCATGGTTGCGCAGTAGCAAGGTCGAAGCGTCGCCGAGCGCCAGGGCGAGGCTCGCGCCGAGCGCCTGGGTGTCGATCAGGCCCCGCGTCTCCTCAAAGCGAGCCACCCTGGGGCCCAGATAGGCGGCTTCGTTGGTGACGGCCTCGAGTTCGAGATCCATCGACGAGAACAGCGTTGCATAGAAGGGATGACTGTGACCGGCGGCGTTCACGTCCAATCTGGCACGCAGCAATTCGGTATGGATCGGCCACTCCTTGTGGATGCGGCCTTCGCCGGCCAGGCGCTCGCCCTCAAAGCTGAGGAGGACGAAGTCTTCGGGGCCGGCGACCTCGCCAAGACCGATGCCGGAGCGCTTCATCCAGACCCCGCGGCCGTGCGGGTCGCGAAAGGACAGATGGCCGAGTGTCATGTCGGCGTGACCCTCGGCATGGAGGACGCGACAGCCGGCTGCCGCTTCGATCAGGTCGTCAAGGGGGATATTGCTCATGTTATGCCTCATGGGTTTGCGTGTCCACCTGCGGCGACACGAGGGTGAGTAGTACGGACGCAGCCGCTCCGACGGCGCCCAGCAGGAATACGGTTGAATAGCCATCATGCTCGGCTGCCAGCCCGGCGACCGGTCCAGTCAGCGCGAGCGCCAGGTCGAAGAATGCGACATAGGCGCCCATCGCCGCGCCCCGCGGCAATGACGCGGCTTTGCGAATCGCCAAGGTGCCGAGCGCGGGGAAGACGAGCGAGAAGCCGCAGCCGGTCAGCGCCGCCCCGATGGTTGCGATCTCTGGTGTTGCACTCCGCCAAAGCAGCGCCTGCCCGACGGTCTCAATCACCAGGGAGACGATCGCTATGGGGCGGCCTCCGACGCGATCGGGCAGGCCTCCGAAAGCGAGGCGCATGAGCACGTAAGCGGCGCCGAACGCCGCGAGGGCGCCGGCCGTCCCGGTCCAATGACGCTCCGCATAGAGCAAAGGCAGAAATGCGATCAGCGCCCCGAACGCCACCGTTGACAGAGCCAGAC